>JAHJDS010000342.1 GCA_018812395.1 Pseudomonadota bacterium | reverse complement strand
GGGTTCGACCCGGGCCGACTGCCGGACGCCAGGGTCGCCGGGCCGGGCCTGATGACCACGGCCTGCCGGCTGCTGGAGCTGTACCTCGCCAAAAAACCCGACGTCGCGCCCCTGGTCTTTGACGAGATCATGTTGGCCGTGGCCGGCGGCCAGTACGAGTTCGGGGTCATCATCCACGAGGGGCGGTTCACCTATCAGGAACACGGCCTGGTCCAGGTGGTCGATCTGGGGCAGTGGTGGGAGGACGAGCGCGGCCTGCCGATCCCCCTGGGCGGCATCGCCGTCAAACGCGCCCTGGGTCCGGACCTGGGGCGGCGAATCGAAGGGGCGATTCGGGACAGCGTGGTGTACGCCCGGCGTCACCCCGAGGCCTCGAAGCAGTACGTGGCCGCCCACGCCCAGGAGATGGACCCGCTGGTCCTGCAGCAGCACATCGATCTGTACGTCAATGACTTCACGATTGACCTGGGCGAGGAAGGCGAGCGGGCGGTCCGGACCTTTCTCGGCCTGGACGGGGCGACAGAGGACCAGACGTCCCTTTTCGTCTAATTAGTCAGGCACCTCGGATCAAGCCCACCATCCGTCCGCGACCACCGCCGCCAGCAGGGCCACGCTGACGTAGCTATTAACCGTGAAAAAGGCCGCCTCCAGGCGATTCAGATCGTCGGGTGAAACCAGGAAATGCTCGACGATCAATAGCCCCCCGACCACGGCCAGACCCAGGTAATAGGGCCAGCCTAGGCCCGACATGACTCCGGCCGTCACGAAAAACGCCCAGGCCAGGGCGTGAAACAGCGCCGACAGGACCAGGGCCGTCCGGCCGCCCAGCCGGGCCGGGATCGAGTGGAGGCCGGCCCGGCGGTCGAACTCGATGTCCTGGCAGGCGTAGATCACGTCAAACCCGGCCACCCAAAAGACCACGCCGCCGGCAAAGACCAGGATCGCCCCGGAAATCGTCTCCTGCACGGCCAGGAATCCGCCCAACGGCGCCCCGGCCAGGGCCAAGCCCAAAAAGAGGTGACTCAGCCAGGTGAACCGTTTGGTCCAGGAGTAACCCAAGATGACCGCCAGGGCCAGGGGCGACAGGATCAGACAGGTGGGGTTGAGCCTGGCCGCGGCCAGGACGAAAAACGCCACCGAGACCAGCAGAAAGATGGTCACCGGGGCGCGGCCGAGTTCGCCCCGCGGCAGGGCCCGATCCCGGGTACGGGGATTCTGGGCGTCCAGGCGACGGTCCACCAGGCGATTGAAGGCCATGGCCGCGCTCCGGGCCCCGACCATGGCCGCCAGGATCCACCAAGCCGGCCGCCAGCCCGGCCAGCCGTCCGCCGCCAGACAGGCCCCGGCGTAGGCCAGGGGCAGGGCGAACACGGTGTGCTCGAACTTGATCAGGCGCCAAAAGACGCTAATCATTTGTCCAGCCCCAATTGGTCCCAGATTCGGTCCACGCGGCGTTTGATCTCTTTGTCCATCTCGATCACGTCCGGCCAGTCGCGCCGGAAGCCCTCCTCGGGCCACTTGCGGGTGCAGTCGATCCCCATCTTGCCGCCGAAACACGGCAGATCCGAGGCGTGGTCCAAGGCGTCCAGGGGTCCCCGGGTCAGGAGCACGTCCCGCACCGGGTCCACGTTGGCCCCCAGCCGCCACAGCACCTCGCCCATGTCCTGGACGTCGACCTCGGCGTCAAAGACGAGGATCATCTTGGTGAACATCATCTGCCCCAGGCCCCACAGGGCGTGCATGATTTTCTGGGCGTGGCCCGGGTAGCGCTTGTCGATGGACACCAGGGCCAGGTTGTGGAACACGCCCTCCGCGGGCAGGTTCATGTCACGAAGTTCGGGGAGCTGCTTCTTGATCAGCGGCAGGAACAGCCGCTCGGTGACCTTGCCCAGGAAGGCGTCCTCCATGGGCGGCCGGCCGACGATGGTGGTGTGATAGATCGGCGCGGCCTGGTGGGTCAGGGCGGTGACGTGAAAGACCGGGTAGTCGTCGGCCGAGGAGTAGTACCCGGTGTGATCGCCGAACGGTCCCTCGATCCGCCGCTCGCCGGGCTCGACGTAGCCCTCGAGAACGATCTGGGCGTTGGCCGGGACCTCGAGGTCCACGGTCCGGCACTTGACCAGCTCGACCGGTTTCTTCCGCAAATAACCGGCCAAGAGGTACTCGTCCAGGTCCTCGGGCAGCGGGGCCGTGGCGGCGTAGGTCACCGCCGGGTCCGGCCCGATGGCCACCGCCGCCTCGAGGCGCCGGCCGGCGGCCTCGGCCACCCGGAAGTGCTGGGCCCCGCCCTTGTGGGTGTGCCAGTGCATGCCGGTCGTGTGGCGGTCGAAGACCTGGAGGCGATACATGCCCACGTTTCGCCCGCCCGTCCGGGGGTGCCGGGTCGTGACCAGGGGCAAGGTGATGAACGGCCCGCCGTCGCCCGGCCAGCAGGTCAGGACCGGCAGCCGGGTCAGGTCGACCTCGTCCCCGGTCAGGACCACCTCCTGGCACGGCGCCCGCTTGACGGTTTTGGGAAAGAGGTCGGCCAGCCGCTTGAGCCGCGGCAGGAGCTTGATCTTCTCGATCAGGTTCTGCGGCTTGGCCTCCTCGACCAGATACATGATGTCGCCCGCCAGGGTGTCCAGGTCGTCCACCTCGAGGGCCAATTTGGCCCGGGCCGGAGTGCCAAAGGCGTTGATCAGGACCGGCCAGCCCGACGGTGATTGTACGTTCTCGAACAGCAGCGCCGGGCCGCCGGCCTTGGTCACCCGGTCGGTGATCTCGGCGATCTCGAGGTCGGGACTGACCGGCTGGCTGATCCGGCGCAGTTCGCCCCGCTGGGCGAGGGTGTCGATGAAATGACGTAAATCCTGGTAGGCCATGTTCAGATCCTTGAGGCCGGCCGGTTCATCTCTGGCCGGGGTTGGGAAAGAGGGAGTTCGGTGGTCGCGTCTTGGGGCGAAACACCGTGCACCAGCCGCCGGAGGTTGGCCACCATCCCGCCCGGCGAGTCGCTCTGAAAGACGTTGCGGCCGATGGCGACCCCGGCCGCGCCAACGGCCAGGGCCTCCTTCACCGAGCGCAGCACCGCCAGTTCGGAATCCATCTTGGGGCCGCCGGCCACGACCACCGGCAGGGGCGCGGCGGCAATCACCCGGGCGAAGGTTCGGGGGTCGCCGCTGTAACTGACCTTGACCACGTCGGCCCCCAGTTCGGCGGCCAGACGCACGCCGTGGGCGATGGGGCCGGCCTCATATTCCCGGCCGTCAACGGCCGGCCGGTGATACATCATCGCCACCAGGGGCAGGCCCCAATGCTGGCAGGCCTCGGATACTCGGCCGAGGTCCTCGATCATCCGAGGTTCGGACCGGTGCCCCAGGTTGACGTGCACCGACACCGCGTCCGCGCCCAGGCGCAGGGCGGTCTCGACCGAGCCGACCAGGCGCTTGTCGCCCGCGTCCGGTCCCAGGTCGGTGCTCCCGGACAAATGAACGATCAGAGCCGCGCGCCTAAAGAGCGCCGGCAACAGCCAACGGACCATCCCCCGATGGACCAGCAGGGCGTCGGCCCCGGCCTCGACCAGGGTCCGGGCCAGGTTCGCCATATCTTCCAGGCCGGGAATCGCCCCCTGGGTCAGGCCGTGATCCAGGGGCACGATCATTGTGCGGTTGGTCAGGGGATCGAACAGACGCGACATCTTGACGCTTTTGCCGATCATGGTCATCTCCTCCGGCCCGATGGATGGGGCGGCTCGAAAAACCGAGGCACGACCCTTCCAGGGATTTGGCCCGTCAGGAAGGCCCGGTTGAAAAAAACCTCCAGGGCCGCCACCTGGTCCGGTCCCAGGTCATAGACCAGGCCGTCGAAGTAGCGGGCGCACTCGGCCGGAAAAAGCTTCAGACGGTCCGCGCTCGAGGCGACCACGGCCTTCATGTTTCGCCGGCCCATGGCCCTCGATCGCCCGAGCATCTCGGCCACGCGGGCCGCGGCCCGGGGGCGATCTTCGGCAAACGAGCGCCGGACGGCCCACACGGCAAAGACAAAGGGCAGCCCGGTCAGGTCATGCCACAAGCGACCTAGGTCATAAACGTGTGGATAGCGCTCGCTCCACCGGCCGCCTAGGGCCGTGTCCCCGATGACCAGGGCCGCGGCCGCGTCCGAGGGCAGGCCGGTTGACTGGTCAATGGTCCCTTGGCGATAGTTCGGCCTGATCCCACGGGCGGCCAATATTATTCGGAGCAGGGCCGCCGCGGTGGCCGATTCCTCGGTCAGGACCACCAGGCAATCGGTCAAGGCCGTAAGCGGTACCGTACTGACCAGGAAGACGCTGCCCACCTCGCCCCAACAGCCCACGGCCAGGTCCGGGAGCAGCAACCAGTCGTCGGCCGCCCGGGCGTAGGCCACCGAGGACACCGGGCTCACGTCCAGGTCGCCGGCGGCCAGCATCCGGTTCAACTCGGTCGGCCCGGCGGGGACGATCTCCAGCCAGTCGGGCCTCAGCCCGTTGTCCAGGCCGAAGTAGATCGGGGCCACGTTGACGTAACCGATGCGGCCCAGTCTGACCCGGCGCCCGGACATCAGTCCTCCTTCCCGCCGGGCCGGCCCGCGGCCCAGTTGATCGGACCACCGAGGTCACCGTGGACCAGCGACTCGATCACCCGGCTCGGGTCGGCCGTTGATACGGGCGCAGACAACAGCGCCGCCCGCCGGCCCGGGCGGAGCGAACCGCAGTCGTCCTCGATCCCCAGGGCCCGGGCGGCGTACAGGGTCGTCGCCGCCAGGACAAAAGACGGATCGATCGTCGAAAAGCTCAGGGCCGAGAACCTCATCTCGTCCCACAGGCTCAGCGACTCGGCCGAGGCCAGGCTGTCCGTGCCCAGGGCCGGACTGAGCCCGGCGTCGAGCATCCCCGGCCAGTCGGGCAACCGGCCGTGGAGGCGCTGGTTGCTCCGCGGGCAGAGACAGACCTTGACGTCCCGTTGACGCAGCAGGTCCCAGTCATCCGGCCCGGTCCCCAGCAAATGCACGACCAGCGTCCTCTCGTCCAGGAGCCCCCACGCCCGGGCCCAGGCCACCGGTCCGGCCGCGGGCAGGCCCCAGTCGTCAAAACCGATGCCTCGTTCGGCCAGGAAGTCGGCCCACCTCCCTTGGCCGGTGGTGATGAATTGGGTCTCCTCGGCCGACTCGGCCAGATGAATGGCAAACGGCCGCCCTTGGCCCTCGGTCCTTTGCTTCAGCCTGACCAGCAGACCGGGATGGGTGGAGTGCGGTCCATGACCGGCCAGGGAGAAACAGAGGCCGTTCCCGGTGGGCGCCGTCCCATCAAGGTCCGACGGGATGTCGGCCCCCAAAAATTCCCGCCACCAGACCCCGGCCAGGCCCGACCCGGCCAGGAGCTGGCGGGTCAGCCCCAGGGTCGAGACCTCGCCCACGGCCACGCTTCCGGTGTCGATCATCTGCCCCACGGCCCGCCGGGCGGCCCGGAGCATCTCCTTTGTCGTGAAGGCGTCCCGTTGCCGGATGACTTCCCGGACCCACTCCAGGAAGCCGCCAAACGGCCCCAGCCGGCCGGCCAAGGCGCTCAGTTCGAGATGGGTGTGGGCGTTGATCAGGGCCGGCATCAGCGCCCCGGGACCGTGGTCCATTGCCGCCTCGTTCCGCGTCGGGGACCAGACGCCCGTCTCGATCACCCGGCCGGCCTCGACCCGGACGAAGCCGCCGGGGATCACGGTCCAGGGATCGACCACCACCCAACCCGCCCGGTGCACCGCCACCCTACCCGCCTCCCTGGCCGGCCGCGGCCGGACGATCCAACAACAAGTTGTAGAAACAATCCCGCCGCCGGGCCATCAGCCCGGCCGATTCGATCAGGTGGATCAGGTCGGCCTCGGACAAACGAAAAGACACCCCGGCGGCGGCGACCACGTTCTCCTCGATCATGGTGCTGCCCAGATCGTCTGCCCCGAAGGCCAGCGCGGCCTGGGCGATCTTGGCCCCCTGGGTGACCCAACTGGCCTGGATGTGGGGCACGTTGTCCAGGACCAGGCGGCAGAGAGTCAGGGTCCGGAGGTACTCCACGGCCGTGGCCTTGCTCGCGGCCAGGCGGGTGTTCTCCGGCTGAAATGTCCAGGGGATGAAGGCGGTGAACCCGTTGGTCTCATCCTGCAACTCCCGGATCTTTATCAAATGTTCGACGCGATGCTCGTCCCTTTCGACGTGACCGAACATCATCGTCGCCGTGGTCCGCAGGCCCGAAAAATGGGCGAGGCGCATCACCGCCAGCCACTCGGCGGCCGTGCATTTTTCCGGCGATATCTTCCGGCGGACCTCGTCCACCAGGATCTCGGCCCCGCCGCCGGGGATCGAGCCCAGGCCCGCGGCGACCAGTTCTCTTAAAACGCGCTCCACCGAGCACCCGGTTCGCCCGGCCAGCCAGACGATCTCCGGGGGCGAGAAGCCGTGGACGTGAATCGAATGACGGGCCGTGATGCGTTGCAGGAGTTCCCGGTAAAAACCGAGGTCCAACTCGGGATTGAGCCCCCCTTGCAACAAGACTTGCCGGCCGCCCAGGGCCACGGTCTGCTCGATCTTTTGGTCCAGCTCCTCCCAGGACAACACGTACCCGGCCGGGTCCCCGGGTTTTTTGTAAAAGGCGCAGAACAGGCAGCCAGATTGACAGATGTTGGTGTAGTTGATGTTGCGGTCCACGACGTAGGTCACTCGCGGCGCGGGGTGGAGCCGCCAGCGCACGGCGTCGGCCGCCGCGGCCAGATCGAGAAGGTCGGCCTCTTGAAAGAGCGTCAGGGCCTGGTCACGCCCCAGGCGCTCGCCGGAGGCGGCCCGGTCCAGGAGATCGCGCATCAGGCCGCCTCCCCCGCATGGACCGGGCGGTAGAAGGCGTCGCGCTCCACGGGCTCGAACCCGGCCCGCTCGATCAGACGCCTCATCTGGCCGCGGGTCAGTCCCGGGGCCGAGGTCGCCCCGGCCATGTGGCCGATCTTCTCCTCGATGATCGTCCCGTCCAGGTCGTCGGCCCCGAAAGACAGGGCCACCTGGGCCAGGGCCTCGCCCAGCATGACCCAGTAGGCCTTGACGTGGGCGATGTTGTCGAGCATCAGCCGGGCCAGGGCGATGGTTTTGAGATCGTCGTAGGCGGTCGTCGGCCGCCGGCCGGCCAGGGAGGTGTTGGCCGGCTGAAAGGCCAGAGGGATGAAGGCCGAAAAGCCGCCCGTCTCGTCTTGCAACTCCCTCAGCTTCAGCAGGTGATCGACCCGCTCGGCCGGGGTCTCGATGTGGCCGTAGAGCATGGTGGCGTTGGTGACGATCCCGGCCCCGTGGGCGGCCCGCATCACCTCCAGCCAGCGCTCATGCCCCATTTTGAGGGGAAAGAGCCTGTCCCGAACCCGGGGACTCATGATCTCGGCCCCGCCGCCGGGCATCATCGCCAGGCCGGCCTCCTGCAAAACGGCCAGGGTCCCCTCGAGCCCCAGTCCCGAGATGGCGGCCAGGTGGTCGATCTCGACCGCGGTGAAGGCCTTGACCGTCGCCCCGGGCCGAAGGCGCTTGATGAGGCCGATGAGGTCCAGATAGTAGTCGAAGTCCAGGCCAGGATTGACGCCGCCGACCACGTGCAACTCGGTGATGGGCTCGGCCAGGCGCTCCACCAGGCGCTGTTCGACCTGGACCGGGCTGAGGGTGAAGGCCCCGCTTTGTCCCCGGTCCCGGGCAAAGGCGCAGAAGGCGCAGCGGTTGCGGCAGACGTTGGTGTAGTTGAGGTGCTGGTTGTAGACGTAATAGGCTCTTAAGCCGTGCCTGGCCCGGCGGACGGCGTCGGCCAGGCGGCCGACGGCGATCAGGTCGGTCGACGCCAATACGGCCAGGCCGTCGTGGCGGTCGAGTCTGTGGCCAATGGCGATTTTGTGGGCCACGGCCCTCAGCTCTGGGTCCCGGGGGCTGATCCCGCCCGGGTATTTTCTAATATAATGACCCATTACTCACTTATTATTATTTGATTTTATTATTATTTAATGGCTTCATTTTATGACCCGTCGGTCATTATCTACCCCTTCCCGCCGTTCCTGGCAAGTCTTTTTTTTGGCACCGACAAAAAAAAGGGGGGCCATGCCGCCCTGGTCCGGCCGGCCCCCCGGGGCGGGCGTAACTATTTTTTTTCTTGACAAAGGGATTGAGAATCCATATATTTATCTATTCGAATCTGGTCGGGTCCTTGGGGCCTGAAACGGACGATCCCGGCCCCTCACGGGGCCGTAAATGGTTTGGAAACAACCCGGGGCAACCGGACAAAAAAACCGGCAATCAGGGCGGCCGCCCCCGAGCGGTCGCTTTGTTGTCCGGGCGGTCCCCAAAAGGGCCGTCAAGAAAGAGAGAAGCGTGGCCGCCGTCACGCGGCCCCGTCCTCATAAGGGAAATTCGAGATGCGCAACATCGGCCTGATGGCCCATATCGACGCCGGCAAGACCACGACCACCGAACGGATCCTGTTCTACACCGGGGTCAACCACCGCCTGGGCGAGGTCCACGACGGCCAGGCCGTCATGGACTGGATGCCCCAGGAGCGCGAGCG
>JAHJDS010000037.1 GCA_018812395.1 Pseudomonadota bacterium | reverse complement strand
GGCAGACCTGCCGGCAGTTGCCGCACTGGATGCACAGGCCCTGAATAGACTCGGTCTCTTGGGCCCGGTTGAACCAGGCGGTCAGGATGGTCCCGATGCCGCCGGTGTACACGTAGCCGAACACGTGGCCGCCCACCAGCCGGTAGACGGGGCAGACGTTGAGGCACGAGGCGCAGCGGATGCACTGCAGGGCCTCGCGAAAGACCGGGTCCGAGGCCATGGCCGTCCGCTGGTTGTCCATGAGGATGATGTGGAGTTCCTTGGTGGCGCCGTCGGTGTTTTCCGAGGGGCCGGTGATCATGGACACGTAACTGGTCATGAGCTGGGCCGTGGCGCTACGGGGGAGCGCGGTCAAGATCGGGGCCACGTCGGCCAGTTTGGCGACCAGTTTTTCCAACCCGACCAGGATCACGTGGATCCGCGGCAGGGTGGACACCAGGCGGCCGTCACCCTCGTTGGTGACGATGACCAGGGTGCCGGTCTCGGCCACGGCGATGTTCGCCCCGGACATCCCCAGGTCGGCGTCCAAAAACTCCTGGCGCAGCTCGGCCCGGGCGACCTTGACCAGGCGCGGGATGTCGCTCTGGATCCGCCGGCCCACCTCATGGCTGAAGATCTCGGCCACCTCCTCCTTGGTCAGGTGGATCGCCGGCAGGACCATGTGGGACGGCCGGTCGCCGCAGAGCTGGATGATCCACTCCCCCAGGTCGGTCTCCCGGACGTGAATCCCGGCTGCTTCCAGGTGGGAGTTGAGGTCGATCTCTTCCGAGGCCATGGACTTGGACTTGACGATCCGCCGGACCCCCCGGGACCGGGCCATGTCCAGGACGTATTTTTTCACCTCGTCCGGGCCGTGGGCTCGGAAGACCGTGGCCCCCCGGGCCGCGGCCTGGGCGGCGAACCGGTCGGCCAACTCGTCAAGGCGCGTCGCGGCCTCGCCCTTGATCCGGGCGATCCGGTCCCTCAATTGTTCAAAGTCGATACCCTCAAAGGCCTTGGCCCGGCTGAGCACGTAATCCTCGGAAAAGCGGCCCAGGGCCTTGGCCAGTTGGGGGCGGTTCAGGGCCCGGCCGATGTCCCGTCTAAATCGCCCCTTCACGCCGCCACCCCCAGGGGCTCGTCCACGCCGACGATCACCAGCCGCAATGGACCGTGGACGCCGATGGTCAAGACCCGCTCGATGTCCGCCGTCCGGCTGGGTCCGGTGATCAGGGCCAGGTAGGGCATGGTCGCCGGATCGACCCGGGCCAAGAGCGAGGCCAGATCGGGCAGGACGGCCTGGGTATGGACCAGGGCGACGTGGATCTCGGGCAGGGTCGACACCAGGCGCTGCTCGACCGCGGTCGAGTTTTGAGCTAGGGTGCCGGTGTCGGCCAGGCCCCAGTCCATCTGGCTGAGGCCGATCTTGGTCTGGGCGGCCCGGTCCCGGGTGACCTCGAACCTCAACCCCGGCACCCGGCGGCCGAGGTCGTCCCGGTCCGCCTGATTCAAGAATGGACCGTCGGCCCACAGGGCGTAGGACCCGGGCGCATCGGCCACGCCTTCGGCCCGCAAAAAGTCGACGATGAACTCCAGGGCCCGGGCCCGGGTGGCGAAACGATGGACCTCGGCGCTGACCTCCTCGGCCCGGGCCTGGAACGTCTCGAACATCCACGTGTCTTCGGACGGGGTTGACTTCATCTCTGTATGTTTACCTTGGCGTCGGGCCGGAAGCAAGCGCCCTGGACTGACTGCAGTTTACCGGGCAGCCAACATGGCGTCTTTTCGGACCCGTCGTGTTATAAATAATAAGTGCTCTCGCTGACAAGGAGGTCGCGGCCGATGCCGATCCTGGTCAAGCTCAGTACGTCCCTGCGCGCCCTGGCACCTGGATACGATCCTCTGACCGGCCTCAGCGTCGAGGCGGAACAAGGCCGGTCCGTGGCCCGGTTGTTGGCCCGGCTGGGCATCCCGCCTGAAAAAGTCAAGATCATCATGGTCAACGGCGTGGCCGCCGGCGCGGACACCGTCCTGGCCGACGGGGACCGGGTCGGCCTGTTTCCGCCGGTGGGGGGCGGTTAAGATGGCGGAGGAATGGCTCGACGTCTTGCGGCCGTATCTGGAGGTGCATCAGGCGCCGGGGCAGGAGCCGCTGTCCGTTATCAGCGACGAAGGGCTGATCCAGGCCGCCCGGAGTATGGGTGTCACCCCCCGGGAGGCGACGACGGCCTGTCTGGAACAACACCTCTGGCCCCAGCGCCTGGCGGCCAACCGCGGCACCTTCACTCGCCAAGACCAGGCCCGTCTGGCGGCCTCGACCGTGGCCGTGATCGGGGCCGGCGGGCTGGGCGGCATGGTCGTGCTCCTCCTCACCCGGCTGGGGATCGGGGGCCTGAGAATCTGCGACCACGACCGATTCGAGCCGGGCAACCTCAACCGCCAGTTCCTGTGCCGGCCCGAGACCCTGGGCCGCCCCAAGGCCGAGGTGGCGGCCGAGGAGGTGGCCGCCATCAGTCCCGTCGTCGAGGTCGAGGTCTTCCCCCTCCGGGCCGGGCCGGACAACTTGGCCCAAATCCTGACCGGGGCCCAGGTGGCGGTAGACTGCCTGGACAACATGCCGTCCCGCTACGCCCTCGAGACGGCGGCTAGGGAGGCCAAGATCCCTTATGTCCACGGGGCCGTGGCCGGACTGGAGGGCTTCGTGATGACCGTCTTGCCGGGCGAACCCGGACTGGCCGGTCTCCACGGCCCGGAGCCGGCCGCCAAACAGGACTCGGCCGAAGTCGTGATGGGCATCCCGGCCATGACCCCGGCGGCGGTGGCCACCCTCCAGGTCAACGAGGTGGTCAAGCTCCTGCTCGACCGACGCGGCCTGGGGCCGAGGACGTTGCTCCACCTGGATTTGTCCGTTCCGTCCCTGGAATTACTCCGCCTGGGTTGACATCACCACGCCGAGTCGATAGGAGAAATTGGAGCCGGGGCAGATGACCCGGCGACGGCCCTTCACGTCCCCACGGAGAATAAAAACCATGCATCGAGTGCTGATCGAGACGGCCGATTACATTGACTGCCTCCCGGCGATAAGACGGGCCTTGGACCTCTTTCCCTTGAAAATCTCGGGCCGAAAAATCCTGGTCAAACCCAACGTCCTCCGGGCCGCCAATCCCGACGAGGCCATCACCACCCACCCGGCGGTGATCGAGGCCGTGGTCGGGTGCCTCGAACAAATGGACCCGGGGGAGATCATCGTCGGCGACAACCCGGGGCTCATGGGCTACGGCGCCAACGAGGCCGCCTTCCGGCAGACCGGCCTCTTCGCCGCCGCCCGGGGACACTACCGCAACATCGGCACCGAGGCCGTCGAGGTCGACTTCAACCCTGAGTACAAACCCCGGGTCAGCCTGTCGCGGGCCATCGTCGAGGCCGACGTGATCGTCTCCGTCCCCAAGTTCAAGACCCACGGCCTGACCGTCATGACCGGGGCGATCAAGAACAGCTACGGACTCCTCCCCGGGGCCCAGAAGGCCCTGCTTCACAGGCTGGCCGGCAGCCCGGCCAGGTTTCACGAACTGGTGGTGGACGTCTTTCGCCTGCGCGTTCCGGACCTGTTCATCGTCGACGCGGTGACCGCCATGGAGGGCAACGGCCCGGCCTCGACCGACCTGCGCCAGGTGGGCCGCATCCTGGCCTCGGACAACGGCGTGGCCCTGGACGGGGTCATGGCCCGGATGATGGGCCTCGAACCCGGCCGCCTCCGGTTCCTCGAACGGGCCAGGGAGCTGGGCCTGGGCGAATACGACGACGTCGAGATCATCGGGCCCTTCGAGACGATCCCCGACTTCAAGCTGCCGCCCCTGGGCGGCGAGGCCATCACCGGGGCCAAAGAGATCATGGAGTTGATGCGAATTCGCACCAAACTCCGCCCCGCCGTGGACGTTGAGACCTGCACCGGCTGCGGCACCTGCGTGGACCAGTGCCCGGTAGGCGCCCTGACCCTCGAGGACGATTTGCCCCTGGTCGACGCCGACACCTGCATCACCTGCTTCTGCTGCCAGGAAATGTGCCCCGAAAAGGCGATTAATCTGCAATTGCCATCAGTATAGCCGGGGGGCTACCCGCCCCCCTGCACCCCCCGGGTGCCAACGGCACCCGTGTATTTCGCGGCGGATGTTTTCGCCGGTGCCCGCACCTTGCCCGCGTTCGGGCATGTTCCGGGGATGCACGGCGCTCCGCGCCGCACATCCCGGTCAGGCCTAGTTGGTTTAGTTGAATTCTATTTAATCGAGAGTGGCGGCGTTAGCGCTGGACATTTGCCGGGTGGATCACTTTTTCAGCTTCTTTTCGATCTCGGGCCGGGCCAGGGGATTGAAGAAGTTGGTGGCCACGTACATGTTGTAGGCCAGCTCCCGGGGGAACATGGCCAGACGGTCGCCCTCACCAAGTTCCCGGTCGTCCTGGAGGGGCCGGCCGTTGAGCATCAGCACCCGGACCACGTCGCCCTCCAGGTCCAGGGCGGCCAGGGCGTCCGAGACCCGGGCGCCCGGCTCGAGGTCCAGACTCATCTCGCCTCGGTCGTGGCCCGAGACCAGGCGGCGCAAGGAACCGCCCAGTTTGATCGTTATCCGCAAGTGTCCCTCAAAAGGCCGGAGGCCGGTTAGGCCCCCGCCCTTTTTTTTCGATATCGCTAGAACTTCAGGGTGCGGTCCAGGTCGGCGTCCGGGACGTCGAAGACCAGGTCGTGGGGCGGCAGCTTCTCCCGCCGGAAGAAGTCGGGCAGCCGGTCGTCGGCCGCGTTGAAGCCGGCCCGGACGTTGAAGTCGCGCTCGATGCCCAGGACTTTCTGGCCCAGGGCGGCCACGTCGTCGGCGCCGAGCGACCACCCGTACTTGGCGTTGACCATGTCCGTCACGGCCTGGTTGGCGTCGGGGATGTCCAGGGTGGCGAAGGCCACGAACAGGCACAGGCCGGCCGTGTCGATGACCGCCGTGGCCACCTGGAAGGCCCGGGACAGCTCGACCTGGCCCTCGACCTGGTGCGGGTCCACGCTGCCGCCCACGTTGAGGACGTTGGTGGCGACCGCGTAGCCGGCGGTGTGGTCGGCGCCCATGGGGGTCGTGGCGTAGGTCACGCCGATGCCCTTGACCACCCGGGGGTCGTAGGCCGGCAGGCTCTGGCTCTTGACCACCGGGATGCGCTTGACCCCGAAAACCCGGCCGGTGATCTCGGTGCCCGAGCCCAGGACGCGGCCCAGGGCCGATCCCTGGCCCACTTCGGCCAGCAGTTCCTCGGCGCCGGCCGCGTCGCCGAACTTCTTGAGGCCCGCCTCCATGGCCACGGCCATGGCGCAGCCGGTCTCGATGGTGTCCAGACCGAAGTCGTCGCACATCCGGTCTAGGCGGGCGATGGCGTCCAGGTCGTCGACGCCGCAGTTGGGCCCCCAGGCCCAGACCGTCTCGTACTCGGGCCACTTGCTGACGTATTTCCCCGCCGGATCCACGTAGATGCCCGAACAGCGGATCACGCAGCCGGACATGCAGCCGTGGGTCGGATTGCCCTTCCGCTTGACGGTGATCTCGTTGAGGGTCTCGCCGGAGACCTTTTCCGCCCCCTCGAACCGTCCCGAACTGAAGTTCCGGGTGGGCAGGCCGCCGGCCTCGTTGAGGATGTTGATCAGGACGTCGGTGCCGTAGTTGGCCAGTCCCTCACTGGTGACCGGGTGCTCGCCCAGGGCCTTGGCAAAGCGCTTGGACGCCTCCTTGAAGGCCTCGCGGTCGGCCAGGGGCGCCAACTGGCCGCCTTCAGGGTCGATGACGATCGCCTTGAGCCCCTTCGAGCCCATGACCGCCCCCAGGCCGCCACGCCCGGCATGACGGGTGGGCCGGAGTTCCCGGTCGGTGAAGGCCACGCTGGCCGAGGGCAGCAGCCACTCGCCGGCCTGGCCGATGGACACGTAGCCCATCTTGTCACCGTGGACCTGGACCAGTTTGGCGATCGTGTCGTAATTGCCCAGGCCCTTTAGGTCGTCGGCGGCCTGCAGCTCGGCCTTGTCCTTGCCCACCACCAGCCTGAACAGCTTGCCGGCCGGGGGGTCCCCCTCGACGACGATGGCCTGGACGCCCAGTTTGGCCAGATACTGCCCGGCCTGACCGCCGGAGTTGGACTCCTTGATGCCGCCCGTCAGCGGGCTCTTCCCGCCCACCGAGATGCGGCCCGAGTTGGCGCAGTTGGTGCCGCCCAGGAGCCCGGGGGCGAAGACGATCTTGTTGAGCGGGCCGACGGGATTGCAGGTCGGGTCGACCTCCTGGGCCACGATGGCCGAGGTCAGACCGCGCCCGCCCAGGCCCTCATAATCCGACGGGATATCCTCGAACCTGGCCGTTTGATCGGACATGTTTACACGCAATATCTTGAACATGACGCCCCTCCCTGCTGCCGGTTGAAGGTTTTCTTTCAAGTTACCGGGCGGGACGGGGTGCAGTCAATAGAAAAGCCAGTATTTTTAAGTGGTTAGCTATGTCGATCCTGACATAGATTTCCCTGATTCACCGTGCCCGGGGACGATCCGGTCTCAGGGCGGCGTTCGGCGGCCGGCAGGCGCGGCGGACCGGGAGCCGTCCATCATCAGGGGCACGGTTTTCAAATATACCCCCGGGGGGTCCGGCAGGGCCCCGGCCGGCAGCCGGTCACCGTCGTCACTCCACCGGATGCTGTCCTGGGCCCGCTCGGCTGTTTCGAGGACGATCCGCTTTTCAGCCGGATATTGGGGACCGGCTCGTAAGTCGTCCATCACCGTTTCATCCCGAGCCCCGAGCCAGGGCAGACATGGCCTTAGAAGTTAGATATAACGATTAATGTCGAAATGAGAGTCGGGCCCTAACGGGGGCGGCGAACGATCGCAGCGGAAAAAGTATCCAACTTGGAGTGGACCTTGCTATAATGAGAGCCAGGTTAAGTCGAGGCGATGAAAGTATTTCCAACGAATCATCTTTCTCATGCCTCGGCGTCCGGTTGACGGAGCTGTGCGACGGCGGCCCTAATTCCGGTAGAGGTGCTGATGTCGGCGTCAATAGCCGGGTGCCGTCGGTTTTTCACGTGAGATTCGGGGCAACCCGCCTTGCGTCAACCTTAATTACAGGGAAAGGGATCATCTATGAGGAAGGTACTGATTCTGGCAGTTTTTTTGGCCCTGGGATTAGCCCTGGCCGTTCCGGCGGCGGCCGCTCCGGCCGCGCCGGTCAAGGCCGACCAGGGCATCGTCAAGAAGGCCGCTGACGCACCCCTCCAGATGATGGTGCAGCGCCGCTGTGTGCGTTGGGTCATGAGGGCCGGCCGGCGGGTGTGCGTCCAGTGGCGTGTCCGCCCGCGCCGCTGCGTTCGGTGGGCCACCCGGCGGGTGTGCGCCGCCTGGCGTGTCCGCCCGCGCCGCTGTGTCCGCTGGAGTCGCCGCTGTGTGCGTTGGGGTCCGGCGGGCCGCCGCTGCGTGCGTTGGGTCATGAGGGCCGGCCGGCGGGTGTGCGTCCGGTGGGTCCCCGTTGGTCGTCGCTGCCGGGCTTGGCGTCGCCACTGCACGCGCTGGGTCGGCGGACGCCGCGTCTGCGCCAGATGGCGGGTCGTTCGTCGCTGCGTGGCCTGGCGGTAGTTCGTCAAACTCCCTTTCGCGCCCCGGTGCGGTCGCTTCCCAGGCGACGGCCGGGGCGCCTTTTTCTTCGGTCTTGAACCAATCACCGCGGCCAAGTCGTTGAGACCAACCCAGGCCTAACGAATTTACTGTTAATTTTTACACCTCGAACCGGATCAGGAAGACCTGCGCCGAAGGCGGCCCGGATGTTCACCGTCAGCGGAAGCGGCACACGCAGGGAGAGAAAAACAAGTTGGAGGTCTTGACTTGGGGTCACGGTTCCCGATATCGGCCCTGGGCTGCGCCTCGCCGAGCCCCCGCGGGGCTGAAAGACAACCTCGCCAATCTGGCTGCCTGTCAAGGGGCCTTGGAGCGCTGCCGGGCTCGACAGGACGCCGATGGACGGCCTCGAACACGACTGCCCAAGAATAGTCTGACCGTGGCTGATTAACACTTCTCGGATGGGTGCTGTTATCAGGAATGCCGCGTCGGGGACTGAGTGCATTGTGAGGGCGAAGCAGGTCAGATTTGACGGAATTTGACATGTTTTGAAGTAGGAAAACGAAAGGACTTGCGGCGCTCGTTAACAACGCCACCGGCCGAACGGCCCTGAAATTACTTGGTGCCGGAGGAGAGATTCGAACTCTCACAGGCGCAAGTCCCGGGGGATTTTGAGTCCTTGTCTTTGATGCTTTAAGTGCTTGATATTATTGATCTCTATTTTCGTTTTCCTGCATTTTTCCTGCAAAATTCGATTTCAGCAGGGCGTCATAAAGGTGGTCCTCGCTCAGAATATGGGTGTAGATCATCGTGGTCGTAATGTCCGCGTGGCCCAGGATGGCCTGGACCGTCCTCAGGTCAACGCCCCGGGCGACCATGTACGTCGCCGCCGTGTGCCTGAGATCATGAAACCGATAGCCCTGTATCCCCACCCTGTCCAGTAGCTCCTTGAACCATCGGGTGATCGAGTCCGGATGCACCTGCCGCGGCCGCTTCTCGCGGCGCAGATTGAAGATGAAGACCGGCCCGATGTCCCGCCGCTCCCCAAGAGCCTCCACTGCCGCCGGCATCAGCGGCACGACCCGCTCCTTGTTCCCCTTCCCTATCATTCTCGCCTTTGGCCTCCTACCCAGTGAGATCCGCTCCCAGGTCAGATCGATGACCTCCTGGCGCCGGGCCCCGGTCCAAAGCGTGAAGGTCCAGACTCTAACTCGCTCGGGGTTCGTTTCAGCTCTGAGCAGTTCATCCATCTGTTCCGGGGTGAAGTGCCGTGGCCGGCGCTGGGGTTCCTTGAGGCGCTTTACACGCGGGGCCTGGTCCAGTTTGGCCCACTCCACAGCGGTGTTCAGGGCGGCCCGGATGTGCCGAAGGTAGGAATTGATCGTCACGGCCTTGACGTTGCGGCCGGCCAGAGCGCCACTCCACTGGGTGATCTTTCGGGGCGTGATGGATCGGAGCAGACACCCGTCTCCGACCACCTGTGCCAGTGACCTCAGGGCCTGGTCGTCCCGACGCACCGTGCCGGCGCTCAGCAGCGGCCTTCGATGATCCAGGTATTCCTGGCGGAATTCACCCAGGGTCACCCGGCTGGTGTCCAGTCTGAGCAGCCTACCCTCCAGCCACTCCTTCTCGACCTGGCGGAAGATGCGCTGGGCCTTGGCCTTGTCACGAGTGCGGGTCGAGCGCTCGACACCGCGCCGGATCCGGATGTACCAATAACCATTACCGTGGCAGAAGAGCTTCATGTCACTGACCGGAGAATGGTCCTGGCCTGCTCTGCCTCGAGGGTAGATGCCGCCTCAAGGTTGGCCGGGTTGAGGGATTCAAAATAGTCATCGATGCTGCGGCGGTCGAAGAACCAGTCACCATCCGGCCCCTCCCGGAACGCTTGTATTTTGCCGGCTCGGGCCAGGGCCATGAGTTTGTGCCGGCCCATGTCGCAGTACTGCTGGGCCCTTGACCGTCTCATCCAGCGAGGGGCTGAATCTGTAAGTTGAGTCCTGTCGTTGCCGGCCATCCGCGGCTCACCGCCGCGGGCAGGCGGCCGGGCTTCCCGGTGGGTAGTGCGATTATTAGGCTACGGTATGGACGGGCGGGACAGCAAGAAGAAAGTTGGACCCAAAATTCAGCAAAATCATGCCCGAAGTTCGTTCAAGGTGATGGGCCAGTATATTGACTTGTTGCAAGCTGGCGGGAGTCAATTGAGGGTATCCATACATCCACCAACCGGCATCGGGAGAGAGTGTGGCTCAATGGCCACCAATCATATTCTCCAGAGAGCCTCGGCCGGTCAAGGTGGAGGACAGCTATCAGTACTCTGGCATACGACGGAAGATGTCAGATACGGTTTGTCAGTGTCGGTCCTTTCCGCTTACTGATCTTGGTTCCGCCAGATTGTCTGGCCATACCCCGTCCGGAGGCCCTACTCAGGATTCTGGGCATCTTGATCTTAATGTCAGGACTTGAACCGTTGCCGGCTACTCCGTTGTGCCGTCACGAAAAAAACGCCTGGCATAGTCCGGTCTCGCCTTAGGCCAACTGAAAAAAGGGGATGATAAATTCAGTTATACAAAAATTTATTGGATTTTTTTCTTGACACAGCAGAAAGCCGAAATAAAATAGTGTTCACCAACTCCCCTTGTTTGCCCATACACTTCTAGTGGGATCGCGTGAGGCGACCGAAAAGATTGCCATGTCAAAAAAACGTAAAATTACAGTAGGTAACACAGCCCTAACCTCAAATGGCCAGGAGTCCTTTGGCCAGGAGGACGTTTCCGAGCAGTTGGGCGCCAAAATCAGGCGGATGAGAAATGCCGAGCAGTTGACCCTGGCCGACCTGGCTGAAAAAACCGGTCTGAGTATCAGTTTTTTGTCCCAGGTGGAACGCGGCCACAACGACCCGTCGATCAACTCCCTGCGCAAGATCGCCAACGCCCTGGGCTGTCCCTTGACCACCTTTTTCGAGGAAAGGGTTCGGTCGGCCGGGCCGGTGGTGCGCAAACATGAGAGGCGG
>JAHJDS010000341.1 GCA_018812395.1 Pseudomonadota bacterium | reverse complement strand
CGCAGACGATGATCGACACGTTGAGCAGGACCGGCGCGGCGGCCGGGGCGAAGAAGTGGCCCGTCGAGTTGAGAACGCCCATCCCCAGGGCGACCAGGCAGATGAAGACCAGGTAGGGCAGCGTGATCCGGGTCAAGAACACGGTCAACTCGAACTTGTCCGGCCCGGTCAATATTTCGGGAGTGAAGGGGAAGGCGGCCAGCCACCCGGCCGCCCAGGCCCCTTCTGGCGAGGGGGCGAACCCCGGGGCGATGAGCGAGACCACCGTCGGCGTGAAGATCTCCCCCATGGCCAGAAAGGCCAGCAGGATCAGTGTCAGCAGGACAAAGGCGCTGTCCGACAGGCGCCGGGCCTGGCCCGGTCCCTCCTCGGTCAGCAGGCGGGTGAAGACCGGAATGAAGGAGATGGTCAGCGTCCCCTCGGCGAACAGGCGGCGGATCAGGTTCGGGATCCGAAAGGCGACGAAAAAGGCGTCCGCGGCCACGCCGGCCCCAAAAAAATAGGAGATGACCATCTCCCGGACGAATCCCAGGATCCGGCTGACCAGGGTCGCCCCGCCGACCACCCCCGCCGCCTTGGTCACCCGCTCCCGTTCGTTCACCGCTCCGCTCCGCCTGGGAAAAACGACTTGACAACCCGGCCCGAACGCCTTAAACTTCCTAATTCGGGAAATGAACCAACCTGACCCGGAGGACAGAGAGTGGCTCAACATAAATCGGCCGCGAAAAGGGCCCGCCAAAGCGAAGACCGCCGCCAGCGAAACATGGCCGTCAAGACCAGGGTTCGCGGCGCGACCAAGATGGTCCACCAGAACATCGCCGCCGGACAGGCCGAAGAGGCCGCCGAGAACCTGAAGCTGGCCGCCAAGGTCATCAACACCGCCGTCTCCAAGGGCGTCATCCACCAGCGCAACGCCGCCCGCAAGATCTCCCGCCTGTCCAAAAAGGTGGCCGCCCTCTCTCGAGGGGAGTAATCGCTACCGGCCAAGGGCGAACCCGCCGCCGGATGAAATCCGCCGCATAGACGCGATCGGCCACCGCGACGGGACCCCCGCGGGCGAGCACCCCCGAACATAAGCACCGAATCCACCGCCGGGCCGAGGGCGAGCTTTTTAATCAAGCGGTGCGGCCCCCCGGCCCCGCCTGCCCCCTGGCTTCGTGTCTCATGCCTCCACCGCCCGTCCCGGGCGGACTCACCCGCCGGCGACGTCACACAAATCCACCAGCAGCCGCTCCAGGACCGTCCGCTTGGCCGACACGCCGCCCTTGAGGGCCAGATCGACCCGCAGCAGCCGGGGCACCGCCCGCTCCGGGGGAATGACCCGCCGGCCGCGAAGCTGATCGATCAGCTTGGCGGCGACAAAGGGCGGCACGCCCAGACTCCGGCCGATCTCGGCCCGGCCCGCCCCCTGGCGCAGGAGTTCCTCGACGGTCCACAACTGCCGCATGTGCCGGACAACCATGAACAGAATCCGGCTCTCGGGCTCACCCAGGCCCAGCAGCCGGTCCAGGGCCCGCAGCGCCGTCTCGAGGCGGCCGGCGCCCAGGGCGTCGGTCAGTTCGAAAACCGAGCGGCTCCGGGTGTCGGTGGTCACGGCGACCACGTCGTCGGGACCGATCCCCTCGGCCTCACCCACGAACAAGATCGCCTTGTCCAGGGCCAGGTGAAGATCGGCCAGGCCCGTGCCCAGCCGGTCGATCAGGGCCTCGGCGACCCGCGGTGCCAGGTCCTTGCCTCGCTCCCGGGCCCGCTCCGTCAACCAGTCCACCAGGGCGCGGCGGCTCAGTCGCTGGCACTGGATCACCACCGCCGTTTTCTTGAGGACTTGGGTGAATTTCTCGCGGCCGTCCAGTTTGGCCGCGGTCATCACCAGGCAGGTGCTCGGGCTGGGGTCGGCCAGGTACTCGGCCGTCAGGGCCTTGTCCGCCGCCGACCAGGCCCCCACCTCGTGGACGACGATCAGCCGCTTTTCGGCCAGGAAGGGCAGTGTCCGGGCCGCGCCCAGCACCTCCTCGGCCGGGGACTGACCGGCCCAGTGCAGGGCCAGGTTGAGATCGGGATTGGCCTGGAAGAGGTCGGCCCGCCGCAGGCGGTCGACCGTCCGCTGGATCAGCCAATCCTCCTCGCCCCACAGCAGGACCGCCGGCGGGGCCTGTCCCTTCCGGACCGCCGCCACCAGATCGTCGGCGGTCATGCCCCGGTCCGACCAGGGTCGCCTACCGACGACAGCCGTCCCCTGGCCGAAAGCCGTTCTGGCCGGTGGGGACGAAGCACTAGAAATTCTCGAAGATCCGATCGTGGATCCGCTCGGCCAGCTCCCGGGCGACCAGTCGGATGGCGTCCAGTTTCTGCCGGTCCGTGGCCAGCGAGTCGGCGGCCACGGGATAGGCCTTCTTGTAGCTCATCGAGGGGTCCTGCCAGACGACCCCGCCCGTCCGGCGTTTCAGGACCACCGCGATCTGGACGGACACGGTCCGGTCCCGGGAGGTCTCCTGGGCCGACAAGGTCACGTCGCTGACCGTCACCGAGATGATCCGGCCCTCCAAAACGGCGTCGGCCACGTCGACCGAGACCACCCGCAGGAGCTGGCTGCGGGTGAACTGGTAGATAATCTCGTCGGTAAACGACTTTTCAATGCCCAGCTCGGGGGTATCGTTCTTGAAATAGGGAATGGCGATGGTCTTGATGTCCTTGGGCAGGTTGATGACCGTCCCCCGGAAGCCGTAACCGCAGCCCGCGATCCAGAGCGCCAGTCCGATCAGCCAGAACCTCTTCATCTCATCTCCCCCGGGGCCGCCACCCGTTCCGAACGGTTCGGGACCCGCGTGGATCAATCGTTGACCTAAAAAGGTCTCCCCCCGGCCCGGCGGGAGGCCCGACCGGTCCCCCCGGCTCGAATCAGGGTCATCGCTCTCGGGTCGCCCGAAGCAGGGCGTCCAGGATGCCGTTGACAAAGGCTCCGGAGTGCTCGGCCCCGAATTCCTTGGCCAACTCGACCGCCTCGTTGATGGCCACCTTGTCGGGCACCTCCGGGGCGAAGAGCAACTCGTAGGCCCCCAGGCGCAGGATGTTGCGGTCCACCCGGCTCATCCGCCCCAAGCGCCAGTGCTGGGAGGACGCGGCCAGGCGGATGTCGATCTCGCCCCGTCGCGCGGCGACCCCGGCCACCAGCTCGCGGGCGAAGGGCATCAGTTCGGCCGGGGGCTCGAAACAGGGCTCGAACCGCCCGAACGCCTCCTCGGCGCCGACGAGTGTGGCGTCCATGAAGAAAAGCACCTGCAGCGCCAGGCGCCGCGAACCGTGTCGGCCGGCCATGTTCGCCCGGTTACAACTTCCGGAGCAGGTCGACCATCTCGATCCCGGCCACGGCCGCCTGCCAGCCCTTGTTGCCGGCCTTGGTCCCGGCCCGCTCCACGGCCTGCTCGACCGTATCGGCGGTGATCACCCCGAAGATGACCGGCCGGCCGGTCTCGAGCGACACCGCGGCCACGCCCTTGCTCACCTCGGCGGCCACGTACTCGAAGTGCGGCGTCGCCCCCCGGATGACCGCCCCCAGACAGATGACCGCGTCCACCTCGCCCGAGGCCGCCAGGCGCTTGGCCACCAGCGGGATCTCGAACGAGCCCGGCACCCGGACGACCGTCAGGTCGTCCTCGGCGGCCCCGTGGCGGACCAGGGCGTCCACGGCCCCGCCCAGCAGCCGCTCGGAGATGAACTCGTTGAACCGACCGACCACCAGGCCGAACTTCATCCCGGCGGCGTCCAGCATGCCCTCGACGTTTTTGGCCATGGCCCTCTCCTAATCCGGCATGGTCAGTTTGTGGCCCAGCTTGGCGCACTTGGTCTTGAGATAACGCAGGTTTTCCGGTCCCGGTTCGATCTCGATGGGCACCCGCTCGACGACCTGGAGGCCGTAACCCTCCAGCCCGATGATCTTCTTGGGGTTGTTGGTCATCAGCCGCATCTTCCTGACCCCCAGGTCGCGCAGGATCTGGGCCCCGATGCCGTAGTCCCTGAGATCCGGGGCGAAGCCCAGCGCCTCGTTGGCCTCGACCGTGTCCAGGCCCTGGTCCTGGAGGGCGTAGGCCTTGAGCTTGTTGACCAGGCCGATGCCCCGACCCTCTTGATGGATGTAGAGCAGCACGCCCCGGCCGGCGGCCTCGATGCGCCGCATGGCCTCGGCCAGTTGATCGCCGCAGTCGCACCGCAACGACCCCAGGGTGTCGCCGGTCAGACACTCCGAGTGGACCCGGACCAGGACCTCGTCCTCGGGCGAGATCTCGCCCTTGACCAGGGCGACGTGGACCGAATCGTCCACGTCGTTCTCGAAGGCCACCGCCTCGAATTCGCCGTGGACCGTCGGCAGGCGGACCTCGGCCGACCGGTGGACGAATGACTCGGTCCGCATCCGGTGCTCGATCAGATCGGCGATGGCCACGATCTTGACGCCGTGCGCGGCGGCGAACTTCTTCAGATCCGGCATCCGGGCCATGGTGCCGTCGTCGTTCATCACCTCGCAGATCACCCCGGCCGGCCGGAGCCCGGCCATCCGGGCCAGGTCCACCGAGCCCTCGGTCTGACCGGCCCGGACCATCACCCCGCCCTTGCGGGCCCGGAGCGGAAAGACGTGTCCCGGGCTGACGATGGAGTGCGGCCCGGCGTCGTCGGCCACCGCCGCCAGGACCGTCGTCGCCCGGTCGGCGGCCGAGATGCCGGTCGTCACCCCGGACCGGGCCTCGATGGACACGGTGAAGGCCGTCTGGAAGGGCGACTGGTTGTTGGTGACCATCATCCCCAGGCCCAACTGTTCGATCAGCGCCGGCGCCATCGCCAGGCAGATCAGGCCGCGGCCGTACTTGGCCATGAAGTTAATCGCCTCGGGCGTGACGTTCTCGGCGGCCAGGCACAGGTCGCCCTCGTTCTCCCGGTCCTCGTCGTCAACCAAAATCACCATGCGCCCGGCCGTTATTTCGGCCAGGGCCTCGTTCACCGTGGCGAGCGGCATCGCTCGATCTCCTTATTTATATACAACCCCGGTCGAGCCGGGGTCTTCCTAAATATACCCCAGTCGGGCCAGGGTTTCCTGGTCCAGTTTTGATTTCATTCCGCCCCGGCCCGGACCGAAGCCCAGCAGGCGTTCGACGTACTTGGCGACCAGATCGCCCTCGATATTGATCTCATCACCGACCTTCAACTCGAGCAGGGTCGTCACCCGGGCGGTGTGGGGGATGACGTTGACCTCGGCGTGGTCCGCGCCCACGGCGTTGACCGTCAGGCTGACGCCGTCGACGGCGATCGAACCCTTGGCCACCACGTACCGGCCGACCTCGACCGGCAACGTGAAGCGGAACCGGATCGAGGTCCCCTCCTCCCGTCGCCGGGCCACCCGGCCGACGCCGTCCACGTGACCGGAAACCAGATGGCCCCCCAGCCGGTCGCCCAGTCTGAGCGCCCGTTCGAGGTTCACCGCCGCGCCCGGGCGAAGCCGGCCCAGGGTCGTCCGCGACAGCGTCTCGGCCGACACGTCGGCCAAAAAGATAGTATCCTCCAGCGCGGTGACCGTCAAGCACACCCCGCCCACGGCCACCGACTCGCCGACGCTCAACTCGGCCACCGGCCAGGGCGGCCTGATCGACAACACCGCCGCGCCGCCGACCGTCCGCCGGCGCTCGATCGCGCCTCGACCCTCGATCAGTCCGGTGAACATCCCTAGGCCTCGCCCCCGACGGGCCGGGCGACGATCATCAGGTCGTCCCCCATCCGGCGGCTCTGAATGATCCTGAGCGGCAGGTGGTCCGCCAACCGGGCGATCCCGGCACCGCCCAGCAGGCCCGGCGCCCGGGCGCCGCCGATGAGCTTGGGGGCCGCGAACAAGACCACCTCGTCCACCAGCCCGGCCAGGGCGGCGGACCCGGCCAGCTCGGCCCCGCCCTCGATCAGGACGCTGGTGATCTCCCGCCGGCCCAGTTCGTCCCACAGGGCGTCCAGATCGACCCGTCCGTCAGGTCCGGCCGGCAGGGTCAACACTTCGGCCCCGGCTCGCTCCAGGGCGCGGCGCCGGTGGTCCGGGGCGTCGGTCGCGCCGGCGATGATCGGATGGCCGGCCCCGCGCCGCCCGAAAATCCGGGCGGTCGGCGGCGTCTGGAGTTTCGTGTCCACCACCACCGGCCGGGGCTGCCGGACCTTCGAGGCCGCCGGGCGCGAGTCCAGCCCGGGATCGTCGGCCTCGATGGTGCCCCGGCCGACCATGACCGCGTCCACCTCGGCCCGGAGCCGATGGACCCGGCGCCGGGAGGTTTCACCGCTGATCCACTGGGAGTCGCCCGTCCGAGTAGCCGTCTTGCCGTCCAGACTGGCGGCCAGCTTCAGGATGGCGTAGGGACGACCGGTGGTGATCCACTTCAGAAAAAAGCGATTGAGTTCCCGGCATTCCGGCTCCAGAACGCCGCTGACGACGGTCAAACCCTTTCTTTTCAGATACCGCGCCCCGCCGCCCCGGACCCGGGGGTTGGGATCGGCCAGGCCGATGACCACCCGTCTGATTCCGGCCGCCAACACGGCCCGGGTGCAGGGCGGGGTCCGGCCGACGTGGTGACAGGGCTCCAGGGTGACGTACAGGGTCCCCTTTGGCCCGGGACCCGGCCGCCTCCAGGGCCACCACCTCGGCGTGGGGCCCGCCGGCGGCCCGGTGCCCGCCCCGGCCGACCAGCCGCCCCCCCCGGACGACCACCGCGCCGACCATGGGGTTGGGCGACGTCCGGCCCCGGCCCTTCCGGGCCTCCCGGAGGGCGAGACGCATCCAGGCTTCATCGGCGTCGGTCATCAGCCCTCGCTCGCCTTGTCGCCCGGGGCGGCCTTTCCCTCCCGCTGTTTGTCCTCCAACAGGACCTGAAGCTCGTCCATGAATTCGCCCAGGTCCTTGAACCGGCGGTAGACGCTGGCGAAACGGACGTAGGCCACGTCATCGAGCGCCTTGAGATGCCCGACGACCCGCTCGCCGATCTCCTGGGCCGGGATCTCCCGGAGGCCGGCCTCCCGAAAATGAGCCTCCATGGCGTCGATGAATTCGTCCAGGTCGGTGACCGACACCGGCCTTTTCTGGCAGGCCAGGCGCAGGCCCTCGAAGACCTTTTGCCGGTCATAGGGTTGCCGTCGCCCGTCACGCTTGATGACGTACGGGTGCATCTCCTCGACGTTCTCGTAGGTCGTGAACCGGCGGGTGCAGGTCAGGCACTCCCGCCGACGGCGGATGACCGTGTTGTCTTTGGTTAGACGCGAGTCGACCACCTTGTTGTCCAGGCTTTGACAGAACGGGCACTTCATGGCTCACCTTCCCGGGCCGCTCACCGCTTGGCCGTGGCGATTCTCTTGGGTTATCCAGTCAGTGACCTTGAAGCGGCGAATCCGTTCGTCGGGGTAGCCGGACACCACGTTCGCCAGGCCGGCGTTGATGATCACCCGCCGGCATAACAGGCAGGGCTCGGCCAGATCGGTCCATTCGCCGCTCGCGGCCTCGACGCATACCAGATATAGTGTACCACCGATCGTCTCGGAACGCGAGGCATGAATGACCGCGTTCATCTCGGCGTGGACGCTGCGGCACAGCTCGTAGCGCTCGCCCGAGGGGATTTGCTCCTGTTCGCGGCGGCAGACTCCCAGGTCGATGCAGTTGACCACGCCCCGGGGGGCGCCGGTGTACCCGGTCGAGATGATCTGATCCTGATTGACGATGACCGCGCCGTAGTTGCGCCGGAGACAGGTGCCCCGGCGGCTGACCTCGCGGGCGATGTTCAGATAATACCTATCCTTGCCGATTCGATCACCGGTCATGTCCCTGGTCCGGTCCCAAGCGGCTCAGTTTGTCCACCCGGCCCTGATGTCGGCCCCCCTCGAAGGGCGTGGTGAAGAAGGTGTCCACGATGTCCAGGGCCAGACCGAGGCCGGTGATCCGCTCACCCAGGCACAGCACGTTGGCGTCGTTGTGGGCCCGGGCCATCCTGGCGGCCCAGATGTTGTGGGCCAGCACGGCCCGGACCCCGGAAAACCGGTTGGCCGCGACGCTCATGCCTACTCCTGAGCCGCAGACCAGGACGCCGCGCTCGAACTCGCCCGCCTGGACCGCCGCCGCCGCCCGGGCCCCGAAGTCGGGGTAGTCCACCGACGCGGTCGAGTCGGCCCCGACGTCGACCACCGTGTGCCCCGACGCGATCAGGTGATTTTTGAGGGCCTCCTTGAGGGCGTATCCGGCGTGGTCGCTGCCGACGACGACTTCCATCGGTCTATCCCGTGAACCGCTTGAAGGCCAACACGGCGTTGGTCCCGCCGAAGCCGTAGGTGTTGGACAGGGCGATGCGGACGTCGCCCTCCCGGGCTTGATTGGGCACGTAGTCCAGGTCGCAGTCCGGGTCGGGGGTCTCGTAGTTGATGGTCGGCGGCATCACCCCGGAGTGCAGGGTCATGACGGTGAACACGGCCTCGACGCCGCCGGCCCCGCCGAGGAGGTGCCCGGTCATGGACTTGGTCGAACTGATGGCCAGTTGGTAGGCGTGATCGCCGAAGACCCGCCTGACGGCCAAGGTCTCGACCTTGTCGTTGAGGCCGGTCGAGGTGCCGTGGGCGTTGATGTAGTCCACGTCTTCGGGGTTGAGGCCGGCGTCGTCCACGGCCATCCGCATGCAGTTGACCGCGCCCTCGCCCTCGGGATGGGGCGCGGTGAAATGATAGGCGTCCGAGGTCAGACCGTAGCCGACCACCTCGGCCAGGATGTCGGCGCCCCGCCGGCGGGCGTGCTCCAACTCCTCGAGGATGACCATGCCTGATCCTTCGCCGATAACGAAGCCGTCCCGGTCCCGATCAAAGGGCCGGGAGGCGCCCGTCGGATCGTCGTTGCGCCTCGACAGGGCCCGCATGGCCGTGAAGCCGGCCACGGCCGTGGGGGTGATCGTCGCCTCGACCCCGCCGCAAACCATGACGTCGTGGACGCCGTGCTGGATGGACTTGAACGAGTCCCCGATGGCGTGGCTCCCGGCGGCGCAGGCCGTCTGGATCGAGATGTTGGCCCCCTTGAGATTGTAGGTCATCGAGATCTCGCCGGGGGCCATGTTGGCGATGATCTTGGGAATGAAGAAGGGGCTCACCCGGCCCGGACCGCGGTCGCCCATCTGGCGGAAGGTGGTCTCCATGGTCTCCAGGCCCCCCAGGCCGCACCCGACGATGGTCCCGGCCCGGCGGGCCAGGTCGTCGTCGATGATCAGCCCGGACTGGTCCACGGCCATCTTGGCCGCCGCCAAGGCGAAGTGGATGAAGACGTCGAGGCGGCTGACCTTCTTGGGGGACACCCAGTCCTCGGGATGGAAATTCTTGACTTCCCCGGCGATGGCGCTCTTGAAGCCGGTGGCGTCGAATTTGGTGATCGGTCCGATCCCGGACCGGCCGGCGACGACCGCCTCCCACCCGTCCTTGACCCCGACGCCCACCGGCGCCACCAGACCCAGACCCGTGACAACTACTCGACGAGGCAAGTTGACTCCCAACCACGACCGCGGACCGTCGATCCGCGAAAATACCGGCCGGCCCGGGAAACGTATCTCCCGAACCGGTGTTGTCTCACCAATGACCCGGCCGTCCGGCCTCCGGGCCCCAATCGCCCCGCGGGCGGGCGGCCCGGCCGGGGGCCGGGCGACTAGACCATGACCTTGTTGACGTAGTCGATGGCGTCCTGGACGGTCTTGATCTTCTCGGCGTCCTCGTCGGCGATGTTGATGCCGAACTTGTCCTCCATGGCCATGATCATCTCGACCAGATCCAGCGAGTCGGCGCCTAAATCATCGACAAACGAGGCCTCGGGCTTGACGTCCTCGGGCGAGACCGACAGCTTCTCGCAGATTATCTCTTTTACCTGTTCGACAACTTGTTCGACCGTAGGCATTGAGGCCACTCCTTTCTACATATACATTCCACCGCTGACGTGTACGACCTGTCCCGTCAGGTACGAGGCCCGGTCCGAGGCCAGCCAGGACACGACCTCGGCGACCTCCTCGGGACTTCCGGCCCGACCCAACGTGATCTGACTGAGAAAACCTTCCTTGACCCGCTCCGGCAAATGGGCGGTCATGTCCGTCTCGATGTAGCCCGGGGCCACGGCGTTGACCCTGATCCCCCGGGCGCCGACCTCCCGGGCCAGGCTCTTGGTCAAGGCGATGACGCCCGCCTTGGAGGCGGCGTAGTTGGTCTGCCCGGCGTTGCCCACCAGCCCGACCACCGAGGCGACGTTGATGATGCCGCCCGTCCGGCGCTGCATCATCGACCTGATCACCGCTTGGGAGCAGTTGAAGGTGCCCTTCAAATTCACGGCGATGACCCGGTCCCAGTCGGCCTCGCTCATCCGGACCAAGAGCGTGTCGGCGGTGATGCCGGCGTTGTTGACCAGGACATCGACGCCGCCGAACCGCTCGATGACGCCCTCGAAATACTCCTTGACCGCGCCGAAGTCGGAGACGTCCAGCTTGACCTGGTCCGCCTCCACTCCGGCCCCCTCCAGCCGGCCGACCGTCTCTTGGGCCGCGTCGTCGTCGGGGTCGTAGTGGTTGATCAGGACCGCCCGGGCGCCCTCGACCAGGGCCAGGGCGATGGCCCGGCCAATGCCCCGGCTGCCGCCGGTGACGACGACCACACGACCCGAATCCCCACGGTCCCCCTCTGACATTGAGCATACCTCCCATTTTTGTCCAAAAAAGTCAAGTTGGATCGCCGCCGGCCCTCAACCGGCCCCCAGCTCGGTCAGCATGGCCGGCACCACCTGGTTCAGATCGCCGACGATGCCGTAGGTGGCCACGCCGAAAATCGGCGCCTGGGCGTCGGAGTTGATGGCCACGATCACGTCCGAACTCTGCATGCCCACCAGGTGCTGGACCGCCCCCGAGACCCCGCAGGCGATGTACAGCTTGGGGGCCACGGTCCGGCCGGTCTGGCCCACCTGATGGGCGTAGTCG
>JAHJDS010000340.1 GCA_018812395.1 Pseudomonadota bacterium | reverse complement strand
CTTGGAAAAGATGAGGTATTCCGAACAGGTGGCCCACTCCATTCAGGATCGGATCCTGACCGGGCGGGTGGCCACCGGTGCCCGCCTGCCGTCGGAAAAGAACCTGGCCGACGAGTTCCAGGTCAGCCGGACGGTGATCCGGGAGGCGATGCGCCTGCTGGAGAGTTCGGGCTGTGTCGAGATCAAGAAGGGCCCCACCGGCGGCATCTTCGTGGCCGCCGATTACCACAAGCCGACCAGTGATTCTTTGCGCAACCTGATGACCTCGGGGGTGGTCACCCTGGAGCACGTCATGGACCTCCGGTGGCTGCTGGAGCCGCACATGGTCGCCCAGGCCGCCCTCAAGGCCCGCCCCGGGCAGTTCGACGAAATCCAACGGGTGGTGGATTTGTTTGAGGAGCACCGGGACGACCCGGCCGCCCTCAAGCAGGCCAACCTGGCCTTTCACCGCACCCTGGGCCGGGCCTCGGGCAACCCGGTGTTCTCGATCCTACTCGATTCGGTCCTGGAACTCTTGGAGCACCTGATCGTCGATTTCGTGGATCTGAGGTTCGAACGGGAGATATCGGGCTTTCACCGGGAGATATTCGAGGCCGTGGCCGCCCGGCGACCCGACGAGGCCCGCAAGCTGGTGGAGAGGGACATCATCCGGGTCAGGGAGGTCATCGGCGGCTTCTACGAGACGCGGCCCGGGTCCTAGGAGTGTGTCGGGTGTCGGAAAAAGTCGCCGGGGACTTTTTCCGACTCGTGGTTGCTAAAAGCATTTGGCAACCACGACAAATCGCTTGTCTTTTTCAAAGCCCGCGCGATTCGCCGGGCCATCCATGAGGCGACGGGAGTGCCGGCCGGTGAACGCCGCTGGAAGCCCATACTGGAACCCGATTCTCGAGACCCTGGACCGGGAGCGGCTGGAGGCCCTCCAACTGGCCAAGTTCCAGCGCCTTCTAAACTGGGCCTACGAGCGGTCCCGGTTCCACCGGGCCCTCTACCAGGCGGCCGGCCTGGAGCCGGGCGACGTCAAATCACTGGCCGACGTGGCCCGGGTGCCCCGGGTCGAAAAGTCGATGATGCGCTCCATCCAGGGCAAGGAACCCTTCCCTTACGGCGATTTGCTGTGCGTCCCCCTCGAGGAGGTGACCGCCTTCCGGCAGACCTCGGGGACCACCGGCCAGCCGGTGTATCAGGCCGACACCTGGTCCGACTGGGAGTGGTGGGCCGAGGCCTGGTGCTATATCCTCTGGGCCCAGGGCTACCGCGAGACCGACCGGGTCTTTCTGCCCTTTGGCTACAACGTGTTCGTCGCCTTTTGGGCGGCGCACTATGCCGCCGAAAAGCTGGGCTGCGAGGTCGTGCCCGGCGGCGTCCTGGACACCGAGGCCCGGATCCTCAAGATCGCCGAACTCCGGTGCACGGCGATGATGGCCACGCCGACGTATGTCCTGGGCATGGCCGAGACGGCCCGGACCAGACTGGGCCTGGACCCCGGGGACCTGACCATCCGGCGGATAACCTGCGCCGGCGAGCCGGGGGCCCTGGTGCCGGCCACCAAGCGGCGGATGGAGGAGGCCTGGAACGCCCACGTCTACGACCACGCCGGGGCCACCGAGATCGGGGCCTGGTCCTACGAGTGCGCCGTCCAGCCCGGGGCGATGCACGTCAACGAGGCGTTGTTCCTGGTCCAGATCGAGGACGTCCAGACCGGCGAGACGATCACCGAGCCCGGCCGCCAAGGCAAGATGATCGTCACCGCTCTGGACCGCCTGGGCCAGCCCTGCATCCGGTTCGACTCCAAGGACCTGATCCAGTGGTCCGCCAGCCCGTGTCCCTGCGGCCGGACGTTTCGTCTGATCCCCGGCGGGGTGGTCGGACGGGCCGACGACATCACCAAGGTCAAGGGCGTCCTGCTGGCCCCGTCGGCCATCGAGGAGGTCGTCCGGTCCATCGACGGGGTGGGGGACGAGTACGAGGTGGTGGTGACCAAGGACGGCGACCTGGACCGGATCACCCTCAAGGTCGAAACAGTGCCCGAGGCCGGCCGGGGTTGGGATGAAATCGAGGCCGAGCTGCGCCACCAGCTTCGACTCAAGACCAACCTCAACTACCGGCTCGAGCGCCGCCCCTGGGGCTCGCTGCCCCGGTACGCGGTCAAGGCCCGGCGGTTCAAGGATTTGCGGGCCAAGGCGGGGGAGGGATGATGGACATCGAGGTCTTGAAATCGCTCGACCGCGAGGTCGCCCGCATCGAGTCGGCCGCCCGGAGGCTGATCGAACTGGGCGACGATTTCCCGGCGGTCACCAAGAACGCCTCCCGGATCCTGGCCAACGTCAAGATGCTCCGGATCAACGTCGGCGACTATCTGGCGGTCGTGGCCGACGATCCATCCGAAAAATCGAGAAATCCCGAATAACTTCACGGAGGTCCCGGAGACCGGGGCGGGCCTGTCCCGAGGTCCGGCCGGCCGGACCCAGGGTCACCGGTGCGGACGCGAACCGTCCGTCCGGCGGCCCCCCAACCGGACCGCGGCGGGTTCTTTATTCGGAAAAGACGCGGGGCAGATAACGGCGGTAGTAGTAGTCCCGGTAGGCCTGCTTGGTCCAGGTCTTCTTCTTGGGCTTGAACAACTCGGGGTGGCTCAGGCGCCGGGGGATGCCCCGCCGGATGAAGGCCACCTCCTGCCGGGTCCGGAGGCCGGCCAGGTGGGCCGGCAGGACCGCCCCCACCGGGGCGCTCAGGATCAGGGGGTAGGCGCCGGGGGCGATGGCCGTCGCCCCGGCCAGGCGGTGGACGGCGCTGATCGGAATCAGGGACCTGGCCAGGACCCGGGCCCGGGAATCGTAACGACTCTTGATGCGGCCGACGATTCGCCTGACCAGCATGTTTTCGAGGCGCCGACAGGCCCGGGGGTGGCTCTCGATGGGGCAGGCGATGAGGTAGCGGCCCCGGGTGAAGTAGAGACGGTAGCGTTTGGCCTTTTTCTTGTCCTGGGCCGCGGCCGAGGCCCCCAGGGTGATGACGCTGAGCATGGCGTTGCCCACGGCCGTTTCCGGGCAGTCCGGCTCCGAGGGTATGAGCAGGTAGACCTTGTACCGGTAATCCTTCTTGAGGGCGATCATTACCGCCGGCCGCTGGGTGATCGGTGGTCCCAGGGAGTCGTGGACCTCGGCCTCGGACATGCCTTTGCTCAGATCCCAGAGCATCCGGGCGTTTCTGATCTTCGATCCGCCGCACCCGGCCAGAACCAGGGCCGCGGCGACCACCAGCCATAAAGTCTTTTGTCTCAAGGCGTTCCCCCGTGGGGCCCGGGCGCCGGGCTCTTGATCAGGCCCGAGTGACCTCCCGCCTGGACCGCGCTCACTAAGATAATTTTACCAAACCGCGGCGGCCGGAGCAAGTGGTCGTGTCGGGGGGGTGGGGGCCGGGCCGCTTCAGGACAGATCGATCACCGGGCCGGGCCGGTCCTGGGCGGCGACCTCGAGCCGGACCCGGCCGAGCCCCAGGCCGTCCAGGCACCCCCGGACCGCCCCCCGGGCCAGGTCGGGGTGGTTGTTGGTTTCGGACAGGTGGGCCAGGACCACGTCGGTCAAGCCGTGGTGGGTGGTTTCGCTCAGCAGCTCCGCCGCCTGGGGGTTGGCCAGGTGGCCGGTCCGGCCGGCCACGCGCTGCTTCAGAAATTCCGGGTAGGGCCCCTGGCGCAGCATCCCCGGATCGTGGTTGGCCTCGATGATCACCGCCCGGCAACCTTGCAGCCGTTGCCGGACCAGGTGAGGGAGGTAGCCCAGGTCCGTGGCCAGGGCCAGTCGTTGCCCGTCGTGCTCGAAGATCAGGCCCACCGGCTCGGCCGCGTCGTGGGGCAGCCTGAAGGGGTGGACCCGGAGCGCCCCCAGCCGGAACCGGCGGCCGGTGACGAAGCGTTCCAGGCCGGGCAGCCGGCCGACCTGGCCCCAGGCTCGGGTCGTGGCGGCGTTGGCGTGGACCGTGGCCGACAGGCGCCGGGCCACCGGGCCCAGGCCCCGGACGTGATCAGCGTGCTCGTGGGTGACGATGATGTGGTCCACGTCAACGGGGTCCAGGCCGGCCCGGCCCATCCGCCGGATTGTTTCCACGGCGGACAGCCCGGCGTCCACCAGGACGACCGTCCGGTCGGCCTGGACCACCAGGCAGTTGCCTTGGCTGCCGCTGGCCAGCAGGCAGAAGCGCATCAGTTTTCCGCCCCGTCCGTTGCCAGCCAGCCGGGCAGGTGCGGCAGCAACAGCCGGGACCAGGTCTCGAGGCGATCGGCCTCGGCCCGGATCTCGGCCAGGGTGACCATCTCCCCCCGGGTGATGGCCGCCTCCCGGGGGCGGACCTCCGGCCGCGTCAGGCGGAGGTGGTGGACGATACCGAAGTGGACCCGGCCCACCGGGTCGCGGCCGTCATGGAGCAGGCCGACCACCCGGAGATCGG
>JAHJDS010000339.1 GCA_018812395.1 Pseudomonadota bacterium | reverse complement strand
TCAACACCCACTGCTTGATCTCGTCCAGACCCGCCACGTGGAAAGTCAGCTCCAGACCACCGTCTTTTAGTTTCTTGGTCTTCTGGCTCTCGTGCCAGATCTTCTCCCCCACGTACCGCGCCCATGCAGGTGAGATCCGGATCTTCACGGTGTGGAGGTCGTCCTGCATAACCTTGAAGCTGTGCCTCATGAAGTCGTCCAGATCGAAGTCCGCTGGAGGTTTGAACTTCTCCTTGGTCACCCGCAGCATCTTGATTCGGTCCACCACGAACATCCGCACTTCCCGACGGAGGTGGCAGTACCCGATGGCGTAGATCGTCCCCTCGAAGAACCAGACCTTGTAGGGATCGACTTTTCGCTTCGTCTTCTTGTCGCTCCTCAAAGAGTGGTAGGCCATCTCCACCCGGAAGTTATTTAAGGCCGCCTGGTTCACCTGATTGAGGATCTCCCGGAACTCATCGTACTCCTTGTAAGGCTTGATGCCGACGTGGAACGTGGACTGGATCTGATCCAGATAAGACAGAGTTTGGGGTGGCAGAGTGGACCGCACTTTCTTGAACAGAGACTCCAGCGAGTCGTAGAACTCGGTCCCCTTGAACACCCTGACCAGGTCCCCGTAAAGATGGAGCGACATCAACTCCGTCAGGGTGAAGGGCTGAGGAACCTTGAATTTGTAGGTATCGATGAAGGCCCACCGTTGAGATCGCTCGACCTTTTCGGTGTAGAGGGGGAATCCGGCCGCTTCGAGGGCTTCGAGATCACGGTAGACGGTTCGGGGTGAGATTTCTTCCCGCTCGGCCAGCTCAGCCACAGTGAGCCCTTGGCGGCTGCTCTCGATGTGCCGCAGGATTCTCCACTGCCTGGCTAGCTGGTCACCACGCACTGGCTACCCCCAAGCCGTTCACGCGGGGTGATAGGATTTAATATCCTACCACCCCACGGTTCAACCGTCAATTAATGAACCTGCCTCCGCTCCGAGAACCTCTGAAAGTTGGTCCCACGCCTGGAAGCCCCGTTCTCCTTCTTAAAGGCCGTCAGGTGGAGCAGTCTCTCGTCCTCCACCAACGCAGCCCCAGACACGGTCCTGGTCTCGAATCTGATGTTTTCACCCAACCCGACAGACGGGTACGAATCAGCCTTGGCCTCTGAGATAGATGCCAGGAATCGCTTGGCCTGCTCTGACACGGGAGACCTGTGTTCTTCACCCCTCAACCAGTCGATGGCATCCAAGGCATAGCTCCCGACCAGCTTGTCGAAGAACTGGCCGAAGACCTGCTTGTGACCGAAACACTCCAGTCCCAGGACTTCACCGTTGATGGCGAACAGGGCCCCGACCTGCATGTCCACTAGCTGGAAAGCCTTCCTGTAGTCCTCGAGCCAGTCCCGGCGCTGCTCGAACATGTCACTCATGGCGCCAGTAGGGGAGGGGTCTACACCCAGAGAGGTCTGTTTTTCTGCCAGCTCACTCCATACCCGACCTTGGTCACTTCTGTACCCTTCACCCCTCATGAGCGATTGATTGACACCCTCTCTGCTCGACCTCCTCAGGCTGGCATGGGACATCCGTCTGCTGGACTCGAACTTGGGAGACCTGTAGCTCCACCGGCCCTGCTCCACACAGCTGACCGGGATGACCGTTTCTTTCCTGCCGGCGACGAGGAAGGTGGAGTTGACGATCCGGTTCTGCTTCGCCCCGATCAGTTCCTCCCCTTCCACGATCAGGACAGACATGGCGCTGAGGTTGATGACCTTCAGGTTGGGTACGTCGCCACCCTCTGACACCTCCATGATCTCGATAGCCTGTCGTTCGATGGCCTCGTCCAGAGTGAGGTAGTCAGGCGGTTCGCCCTCCGGCGCGAGGATGGGGAAGACGGCCATGTTGAGGTGTGTCTGCTTCCTGGCCAGCCTCGCCGGCTCCAGAAAGGATTTGATCTGGTCCATGGGGCACCTCCTTGATGTTGGAGGTAGGCTACCTTGGGTGATTGTCAGATCCGGTCACAGACACCCAAAGAAGATTCAAGGAACCACGAACCGCTCTCCATCCAAGTGTCAGCTATGATGGTCTTGATTTGCCTTGCCCTAAGCACGTCGTCGTGCTATACTTTTGTCTAAATATTCTGGCAACGGGTGCCAGAGAAGGGATACAAATTCGGAGGGCAACCTGTTTTAGGAGCCAATATTTTCAGGTAGTTATGGAAATTTGGTGCCGAATGTCCGAATCCCGCCTTCGGCACCACAAGCCTGATAACCTCTCGATTTTTTATACCGCTTTGTAAGGCCTGACCACGGCCATTCTGTCCTTATAATCAGGATTCCCCAGGCCCCGTAATACTTTTTCATTGATCACGCCCGGACCTGGCGGTCGTTCGCCCGGCGACGCCCCCCCCGGCTCGCATCCTTATTTGCCATCCAAAAGAGCCGGTTGGCCGCCACCAACGACCACCGGTTCAGGCCGGCCATTCTCGGTGGGGCGAAAAAAACGGCGGAGCCTACTTGCCAAGACCCCGGGGCGGCCTGATAATTACCGATACGGCCTAAGGCGCCGACAACCAAGGGGTAGCTCAGATGTCCGTCAATCATGCCCGGCCGTCGCGGACGGAAGGCCTGATCGCCTGGGGGGTGATCGTGGTCCTGGCCGTGGTCCTGGCCGGTGTCCTGTGGTCGAGCTTTGTCCCCAACCCCGCGGTGAAGGTGGCCCAAGTGGCGGCCCGGCAGGCGGCCCAAAAGGCGGGCGGGCCGTCTTCCCTGGCGAGCTTCAAGCCCCCGGAGCTGAGGGTGCTCTCCCCGGCGGAGTCCTTTGGCCCCCACAACCTGCACCTCAAGATTGACGGCAAGGCCGAGCTGTATTTGCAGTCAGGGTTCAAAAAGCTGATCTGTCAGCGCTTCGCCCTGAGGGCCGACCCCAAGGTCTGGTTCGAGGTCTTCGTCTACGACATGGGGCAGAATTTTGCCGGATGGGCAAAACTGAAAGTCAACGCTGAGAGAGGTGTGACGATTCAACTCCGGTTTGCCGAAACTGTTTTTGATGACGGCATGATCGATCCCGCCAGTACAGGGGTCGGCGCCACCCATGTCATCCAGACCGACAGGTATACCTGCAAAGGAAACGGCCGTGAAGAATGGGAACCCCGTTTTACCTACCACGGTTTCCGCTATGTTGAAATGTCCAGTTTTCCCGGAGAACCCTCCCTTGATAATCTCGAAGGCATAGCTGTTTATACCGCTGTCGGGAACGCCGGCGCGTTCCGGTGCTCGGACGCCATGCTGAACCGTATACAACAGACCGCGCTCCGGACGCAAACCAGTAACATGCACAGTCTTCCCGAGGACTGCCCTGCCCGTGAAAAATGCGGATGGTTAGGCGACGCGCATGTGACTGCCGAG
>JAHJDS010000338.1 GCA_018812395.1 Pseudomonadota bacterium | reverse complement strand
GGAGGCAAGGTGAAAATCCTGCTGATCTGCCCCGAGTATCCCCTCACCTTTTGGAGCTTCAAGCACGCCTTGAGGTTCATCTCCAAAAGGGCGGCCTTTCCCCCCTTAGGCCTGTTGACCGTGGCGGCCATGTTGCCCGAGCGATGGGAAAAAAGGCTGGTCGACGAGAACGTCCGGCCCGTCAAGGACAAGGACCTGGCCTGGGCCGACTACGTCTTTTTGGGCGCCATGTCGATTCAGCGCGCCGCGGCCGAGCGCATCATCAAACGCTGTGGCCGGGCCGGGGTCAAGATCGTCGCCGGCGGGCCGATGTTCACCACGTTTCCCGAGGAGTTCGACGACGTGGACCATTTGGTCCTGGGCGAGGCCGAGGCCACCCTGCCTCGGTTTCTGGCCGATCTGGAGGCCGGTCGACCCCAACGGATTTACGTGAGCGACGAGCGGCCAAGCCTGGACCAGACCCCCATTCCCCAGTGGGATCTGATCGACCCCTCCAAGTACGCCACCATGAACGTCCAGTATTCCCGGGGCTGTCCGTTCAACTGCGATTTTTGCGGCATCACGGCCATGTTCGGAAGAAAGGTGCGGGTCAAGTCCCGAGAAAAAATCCTGGCCGAGCTGGAGAGCCTTTATCAGTTCGGCTGGCGTAAGCGGGTGTTCTTCGTGGACGACAACTTCATCGGCAACCGCCGTTGGTTGAAGACCGACATTCTTCCGGCCGTGGCGGACTGGCGGAAGGCACGCGGCCATCACTTCAGTTTTTTGACCCAGACCTCGATCGATCTGTCCGACGACGAGGAGCTGATGGACCTGATGGTTCGGGCCGGATTCGACACCGTGTTCATCGGCATCGAGACCCCGGACGAGGGCAGCCTGACCGAATGCGCCAAGGTCCAGAACCAGGGCCGGGACATGGTGGCCTGCGTCAAGAAGCTGCACCGCGCCGGGCTGCAGGTCCAGGGAGGATTCATCGTCGGGTTCGACAGCGATCCGGCCTCGATCTTCAAGGCCCAGATCGAGTTCATCCGTAACAGCTCCATCGTGACGGCCATGGTCGGCCTGCTCAACGCCCACGTCGGGACCAGGCTCTATCAGCGCCTGGCCAAGGAGGGCCGGCTTCTGACCGGGATCACCGGCGACAACACCGACGGAACAATCAACTTCGTGCCCAAGATGAACCGGGACACCCTGCTGTCCGGCTACGGAGCCATCGTGTCGACCATTTACTCGACCAAGGAGTATTACCGCCGCGTCAGGTCATTTTTAAAGGAGTTCCGACCTCGGGCCAAGCGCCGGGCCAGTCTGCGGCTGGACCTGATCGGAGCCTTGTTCAAGTCGATGATCCGGTTGGGCATCATCGGCCGGGAGCGGGTCCAATACTGGAAGCTGCTCGCCTGGTCGCTGTTGCGGCGTCCCCGGTCATTCCCTTACGCCGTGACGTTGGCCATCTACGGATTCCACTTTCGCAAGGTGTTTCGGCAACTCACCAAGTCCCCGGCCTAAAGGTCCGTCGCCGGGCGCGACCTCGACCGCTCGGGCCTAGCTCATGCCGCGTAAATCATCCGGAAAATTGAAGCCCCCCTGGCGACACGTCGTTGCCGTCCTGGCCCTGCCCATGATCGTCACCCTGGTCGCGCCGGCCCTGATCCTGGTCCTGCAAGCCAGGCTCGGCTGGCAGGTGGCGATCCCCCCGATCCTGCGCTGGACCCTGATGGCCCTGGGGGCTTTTTTAGTACTGGGCGGGCTGGGGCTGATGGCCTGGACCATCTCCTTGTTCGTCCGGGTCGGCCGGGGCACCTTGGCCCCCTGGGACCCGCCGAGCCGCCTCGTGATCGTCGGTCCCTATGGCCACGTCCGCAACCCGATGATGACCGGGGTCTTCGCCGTCCTGGCCGGCGAGGCGGCCCTGTTCGGGTCGTGGGGCCTGCTGATCTGGGTCGTGGTCTTTGTGGTCGGAAACCTGGGCTGGGTCAGGTACTGGGAGGAGCCGGACCTTCGGCGCCGTTTCGGCCAGGAGTATCGGACCTACCAGCGCCATGTCCCCCGGTGGATACCCCGGTTTAAGCCGTGGCGACCCCATGGGGAATGACATCGCTCCTGAACGCGAACAGAGGTCAAGATGTCGTCTCTGCGGAGAGGTCGTTGGCCCCTTGTCCGTCAAACTGGGCTATTGCGGCCCCTGCCTGATCGAGCGCCACGCCGAGATCCGGGACCGACTGGCCGCCTTGCACGCCTCGGTCCGGACGCCCTTCGGCCTGCCCCCCCGACCGCCTCGGGACGACGGGGGACTGGTCTGCGACCGGTGCCTCAATGTCTGCCGAATCGGTCTTGACCGATTCGGATACTGCGGTCTGAGAAAGAACGAGGCCGGCCAACTGGTCGGCGGCGACCAGGACACGGGCCGGGTGTCGTGGTACCTCGATCCCCTGCCGACCAACTGCGTGGCGACTTGGGTCTGCGCCGGCGGCACGGGCGCGGGTCATCCCCGTTTTGCCGGGCGACAGGGACCGCAGCGGGGCGAGTTCAATTTGGCCGTGTTTTACGAGGCCTGCAGCTTCGACTGCCTGTTCTGCCAGAACTGGACATTTAAGAGGAGCGCCAACCGGCCGGGGACGGTGACGGCCGCCCAACTGGCCGCGGCCGTCACCCCGGACACGAGTTGTATCTGCTATTTCGGCGGCGACCCCGGCCCCCAGGTGGTTCACTCCCTGGCCGCGGCCCGGCTGGCCCGAGAGGCCCAGAGCGAAAAAATCCTGCGCGTCTGCTGGGAGACCAACGGCTCGGTGGCGCCCAAGCTTCTGGACCGGATGGTTGACCTGGCCCTCGAGTCGGGCGGCACCATCAAGTTCGATCTCAAGGCCGTATCGAACGGTCTCCACCACGCCCTGACCGGGGCGCGTAACCGGCGCACCCTGCGAAACTTCGCCCGGGTGGCGGATAAGTGTGGGGAGCGGCGCGATCCGCCGCTGCTGGTGGGGGCCACGCTGTTGGTTCCGGGTTACGTTGACCCGGCCGAGGTTGGCCGGATCGCCCGGTTCGTCTCTGATTTGAATCCGGACATCCCGTATTCGCTGCTGGCCTTTTACCCCCAGTTTTTCTTATCCGACCTGCCTACCACCTCGCGCCGGCACGCCCATGAGGCCCTGGCCGCGGCTCAAAAAGCCGGCCTGACCCGGGTCCGGATCGGCAACGAGCACCTTTTGGGCCGAGGCTCTTGATTCGGGCGCCGGGTCGTGCTTCCATACGCCAAGATCTCTTGCCGAGACGCCTATCGGCCGTCATGGTCTGACCCGCGGATTAGGACAGGGGGAGGGGAGTCATGGGTTTTGTCAAGTCATTCGAAGAAATCATGGGCCTGGCCGGCCGTCGGGCGGAGTTCTTCGGGGCGAAGATGCTGTCCGTGGTCTGGGAGACCAAGTCGGACGTGGTCGAGCGCCTGCTCCCCGCGCCGCTGGAGCCAATGGACCGCCCCCTGGCCATGGCCTTTGTGGCCGACTACCCCCAGACCAACTTCGGCCGGCCCTACAAGGAGGCGGCCTTGTTCCTGCCGGCCAGGCACCAGGGCGTGGAGGGCGCCTACTGCCTGGCCATGCCGGTCACCGACGACATGGCCATGGCCGGCGGGCGCGAGGTGTTCGGCTTTCCCAAGAAAATGGCCGACATCCATTTCATCGTCCAGGGCGATCAGGTGGAGGGCTGGGCCGAGCGCCACGCCGTCAGGTATTTCCAGGTCCGGGCCTCCCTGACCGGTCAGCCCAATGACCCCGGTTTTTGGTCAATATTCCCGGAAACCGGCCCGGACGATCCGCCCCAGGAACGTTATGCCTACAATTTCAAGCACTTCCCCAGTCACCAGGGCCAGGGATTCGACCACAACCCCCGCCTGGTGAGGCAGACGACCCTGTTCCGGCCCGAGGTGATCAGGATCGGGCGGGCGGAAGTGGAGATGAACCCATCCGACTTCGACCCCTGGGCCGAGGTCGAGGTGGTCAAGTTGCTGGGGGCGATCTATACCCAGGGCCACAACACCATGCTGCCCGGTAAGATCGTGGCCGAGGTGGATCCTATCCAGTTCGCGCCTCACGCCTTCCTGAAGTGGGATTTATTTACGGATCAGACCAAAAAAATCGAGGGCGATGATGAAGGACTTCCAGGACAAGGTGGCGGTGGTGACCGGGGCGGCCAGCGGCATCGGCCGCGGACTGGCTGAGAGGTGCGTGCGGGAGGGGATGAAGGTCGTCCTGGCCGACGTGGATGAGGCGGCCCTGATTGAAACGGCCCGACAGATTCGAGACAATGGTGGCACGGCCCTGGCGGTCAGGACCGACGTCTCCCGGTTTGAAGAGGTCGAGGCCCTGGCGGACCGGACGATCGAGGCCTTCGGGGCGGTCCATCTCCTGTTCAACAACGCCGGCGTGGGTGGCGGGAGTCTGACCTGGGAGACCACGCTCAAGGATTGGCAGTGGGTGTTGGGGGTGAACCTGTGGGGGGTGATCCACGGGATCAGGGTTTTTCTGCCGATTATGCTCGACCAGGGGACCCCGGCCCACGTCGTCAACACCTCGTCCGTGGCCGGCCTGCTGTCCGGGCCGGGCGCGGCCGCGTACAAGGTGTCCAAGCACGGCGTGGTGACCTTGTCCGAGACGCTCTATCACGAGCTGACCTTGCAGGGCGCCAAGGTCGGCGTGTCGGTCCTGTGTCCTTCTTTTGTCCGGACCCGGATCATGGAGGCGGAGCGGAACCGTCCCGCCCACCTCTCTAACCGTCCCGAAGAGGAGGTCCGGACGCCGGATCACCAGATGTGGTTCGAGTTCTTCAAGATGAAGGTCGAGCAGGGGATGCCCCCCGAGGAGGTGGCCGATCAGGTCATGGAGGCCGTTCGGACAGAAAAATTCTATATCCTGACCCACCCCGACCACAAGCCGATGATCGAGCGGCGGCTGGAGGACGTCTCCCTGGAGCGCAATCCGACCTTTATTTTCGAGCCAATTCCCTGAGGTGTCGAGGCCGAACCGGCCGCCTTAGACCTGGTTGGCCTGATGCAACAGCGGCCGCCCGTCACGCAGGCGCTCGATGTTCTCGGCCACGACCCGGCCGATGGCCTGGTGGGACTGCTCGGTCACGCCGGCGATGTGGGGCGTGACCACCACCCGTTCCATCCCGAACAACGGATGATCGGCCGGCGGCGGCTCGGCGCCAAAAACGTCCAGTCCGGCCCCGCCCAGATGGCCGCTCTCGATCGCCCCGATCAGGGCCGTCTCGTCCACCACCGCCCCCCGGCTGACATTGACGAAGACCGCCCCGGGCTTCATCCGCACGAACAGGTCCTGGTCGAAAATCCCGATGGTCGCCGGATTGGCCGTGACCGTGGACACCACAAAGTCGGCCTGGCCCAACATTTCGATCAACTCGTCCGGCCCGCCCAATCGCTCGAGCCCCAGCTCCCGGGCCAGTTCAGCGTCCGGCCGGGCCTTGGTGGCCATGACCCGAACGCCGAAGGCCCTGAGTCGCCGGGCCACGCCTCGCCCCACCTGGCCCAGGCCCACGATCAGGGCCTGATGGCCGAACAGGGCCCGGCCCAGCGGCGAGCCCCAGGGGCCTTGGCTCATGGTCCGGCGGCACTCGTTCAATTTCCGGGCGCAGGCCATCATCAGGAACACGGCGTGTTCGGCCGTGGACTCGGCGTTGTCCGGGGCGATTGCGCCGGGGACGTTGCAGACCGGCACCCCGGCCCGGGTGGCGGCCTCGATGTCCACGCCCTCCAGGCCGACGCCGTACTGTTGAATGAGCCTCAGATTCCCGGCGGCGATCATCTCGGCGGTGATGGCCAACATCTCCGGGATCAAGACCTCGGCCCAGGTC
>JAHJDS010000337.1 GCA_018812395.1 Pseudomonadota bacterium | reverse complement strand
TCGATCGGCCTTGGCCAGGACGCGAAGCCATTGGTCTGGAATGGCCGAAAAACCGAAACAGGCCCCGGCCAGCCCGCCGGTCACGGCGCCGGTGGTGTCCGTGTCGCCGCCCAAATTCACCGCCCTCAGGACCGCTTCCTCGAAGCTCCCGGAGTTGAGCAGGCACCAGACGGCCGCCTCCAACGTCTCGACCACGTACACCCCGGACGCGATCTCGGATTCGGCGAGCCCCGGCAACTCGCCGCTCAAAAACCGGGCGTGATGGGCCAGTTCATCTCTAAAGGGAGGGGCGTCGTAGTGCCTCTGTCCCGCCCGGGCCGCCTCCTGGTAGGCCCGCACCGGCTCGACGCCGTCCAATATCCGTCGGGCCAAAAGGACGAACAAGCCGCAGGCCATCTGGGACCGAGGGTGGGCGTGGGTCAGCCGGCTGGCCCGGTGGGTCATGGCCAGGAGCGCCGGTTCGTCCAGGCGCCCCAAAAGCGACATCGGCAGGATACGCATCAGCGACCCGTTGCCGTTGGACCACTCGCCCCTGCCCCCGGCCCGGGTGGGCTCTACTCCGGCCGCCAGGCGCAGGGTGGCCTGATAGGTGGTCCGGCCGATGCCAAAGGCGAAGCCGCCCGGCGTGAAGCGGCCCTCCTCGAGCCAGGCGATGAAGTGGCGGGCCGTTTGGTCCAGATCGGGTTCGGGTGTCATCGTGTCCAGGAGGGCCAGCATCAACGTGGTGTCGTCCGACCAGAAGCCGGGCGGTAGACCGTGAGACCCGCCGCCCCGCATGTCCCGCACTGGATCTTGTCGCAGCCGGTCCCGGGAAAGACCTTCCACCGGCACGCCCAGGGCGTCGCCCACGGCGTGACCGAGGACCGCCCCCTTGACCCGACTGGCCCGGTCCATGATTGCCCCCCCGTCACCCGACCGACGCCGGGTGCGTCGCCACCCCGGCTACCCCCCCCGCCGGACCGACCTTGATTTTTAGGGCCGGAGTGGTCTACAAATTATATCAAGGTGATTGGTTTGGCGACAAGGATGCCTCTCCCGTGGGCCGCGGCCGTCTTGGCGGCGCTGCTGTTCGGGCCCGCCCCGGCGGGCGCCACATCGGCCACGGCCTGGTACCGGCAGGGCCTGACGGCCTGGCGCCAGGGCCGCCTCGAGGCGGCCGAAAGGCGTCTGACCCGGGCGATCATCATCCGGCCGCGCTGGGCGGCGGCCTATGTGGCCCGGGGCCGGGTCCGGGCCGCCGGGGGCCGTTACCGGGAGGCGGCGGCCGATTTGACCCGGGCCCTGAAACTCGATCACGACAGCGCCGAGACCTACGCCGCCCGGGCCGACGTCTTCCTGAAAATGAGGCGCCGGCAACGGGCCGTGGCCGACTATTCCCGGGCGATCCGTCTCCGGCCGCGTTACCTGTCCTATCGTCTCGACCGGGCGGCGGTCTATCTACGCCAGGGCCGATACCTCCTGGCCGTGATCGATTACAACCGGGTCATCCGCGGCCGGCCGCGGCTGGCCAAGGCCCACTACAACCGCGGTCTGGCCTATTACCGCTGGGGCAAGCTCAAGAGCGCCCGGCGGGACCTGACCCGGGCCATCCGCCTCGGGCCGACCCACCAGGCCTTCAACCAGCGCGGCAACGTCCATTTCCGGCGGGGCCGCTTCGGCCTGGCCGCGGCCGATTACCGCCGGGGCCTGGAAATGGCCCCCCGCCAAGCCAGGTTGTGGAGCAACCTGTGCGGCACCCTGGTGGCCCAAAAAAAATATCGCCAGGCCCTCACGGCCTGCGACCGGGCCATCGACCTCGACCCCCGGCTGTCGGCCGCCTTCAACAACCGGACCGCGGCCCGACAAGGTCTGGCCCGTTCCCGCTCGTCGGCGGCCCGGCCCAAACCCGAGGACCACCGGACCGGGGCGGCCGGGGTCCGAGGAAGAATCCCCGCGGACGGCCCCGGGGTCGGCCCACGATCGGGTTGGTACAGCGTTCAGGTGGGGGCGTTCCAGAACCGGAACAACGCCGTTCGGTTGGCGGCCAAGTTGAGGCGACGGTTCGGGTCGGCCTGGGTCCGGTCGAACCGAACCGGACGGGGACCGGTTTATCGGGTCCTGGTCACGTCGAGCCCGACCAAGGTGCGGGCCCGGCGACAGGTCAGACGGCTGAAGCGGGCCGGATTCAAGCGGGCCTTCGCCGTTCGGCTGAATTGACGTTCGGCCGGGGTCAGCCCGCTTTCTTGACCACCTTGAGGACCATGGCCGAGGCGGGCAGGCGCACGGCGTGCTTGACCGAGGCGTCGTAGCAGACGGTCTCCCCTTGGGACAGGGCGACCCTTTTGCCCCGGTGCACGACCACGGCCGATCCTTCCAGGACGTGCACCGCCGCCCGGCCCTCGCTCGCTCGCGGCGGCTTGGTCTTGTCCCGGCGGCCGGTTTCCAGTTGGACGGCGATGTCGTTGGAGACCATGCCCAACGGGATCAAATCCACGACTTCCTTGATCTCATCCGACATGCGGTTGAGGTCCTTCCAGGAAAAAACGCGCAGCAACGGGCTCTTCTCGTCTAAAAAATGGCCGATGGGCCTTTCCAGACAATGGGCAATGTCCAACAGCAAGGCCACCGAGGGGCTGACCTGAGCGGTCTCGATCCGCTGGAGCGTCATGACACTGATGCCCACCCGGGAGGACAATTCCTTCAGGGTCCAGCCTTTGGCCTTGCGTTCGACCCGAATTCTATGCCCCAGCTCCTTGACGGCCATCGCTTTCTGCTGTCCTTTCTTCATGGTCACCTCTGTGTCCGCCGCGGCCCGACGGCCCGCGTCGATCTTGTCTACGCCGGTCCGACCTCGACCACGGCGTCGGAGGCCTATTTTTGACCTGGCCCACGCCGGGCCCGGAGGGTGATTGACGACGGTGTTTGATATTAAATCTATCGCAAATAAGTTAAAAAGTCAACTTGCCATAGACATTGTTTTAGACAAATTGAATATAGTATTAGTCGTTTTCCAGGCTCAGGGGCCGGCCACGGCCAAGCGCGGCGGGTTAATCAATCGAAGCCGGTCAAAAAGGACAACCTCGTGGTCCCTGACCATGGCCCCGCCCTTGGCTGAGGGAAGGGGCGCCACCTCCGGCAGGACCCAGGTCTCCCCGGTCGGGGACCGGCAAGGATACTCCATGGCCCATCGGCCCAAGGTACCGCCCCATACGGCGGCCATGGCTCCCAAGGCCATTTCCGGATTGGTCGGCAGACCGGCCTCGGGGCTGTCGGGCCATTCGGCAAAGGACCCGTTCCGGTCTTCGGCCCGCCATGACCCGCCCACGGCCACGACGCAACCCTGGCCGTCGAGGACGGCGACGTGCCCTGGCAACTGATCGAGGTCGCTCATGTTTTTGTGTTCCCGAGCCAACCGGTCATGCCCGGCTCGAACGGCGTCGTGTTCGATGGTCTTGAGTTCCCAAATATATTTTATTAGTGTTTCTAGATGTTTGGGAACCTTCCCGAGTTGGTCCGGCGAGGGGCCATTGGGATTTCCTCTTGAGTTGTGGCCTTGAGTGTCTCGTTCATGTTAATAACATGCTCGGCGCCAGGCCAAATGCCAAATAATCGGACTCGACCATCAGGTCCGCCAGGCTTTGACCGACCACGTCCCTCACCGATCGGCCCAACCGCTTGGCCGCGATCTCGTTGGCGGCCGGCCCCCCCCCGGCCATCGACCGGCATCGTTGACTCGTCGGCGCCCTCCAGGAGCGCCCGGGTCAGGGCCCGGCCCTCGGGCCACCCGTCCGCCACGGGGGCCGGATTATCCGGCGCGTCTTTGGTCCCGACCGGCCCGCCTCAGGGCCTCGATCTCACGCCGGGTCAAGCGCCGGTGCCGGCCCAGGGGCAGATCGCCCAGCTCGATGGGGCCGAAGCGCTCCCGAACCAGTTTTTTGACCCCGTGGCCGATCTGGGCGCACATCTTCCGGATGAGCCGATTGCGGCCCTCGAACACGGTCATCCGGAGCCAGGTGTTGTTCTGGGTCGGGCCGACGAGTTCCACCTCGGCCGGGGCGCTCAGCCGGCCCTCGATCTTGACGCCCCGGCGCAGCCGGTCCAGGTCCGCCGCCCCGGGGCGGCCCTTGACCTTGACCAGGTAGGTGCGGGGCACCTTGAACGAGGGATGGCTGAGTTCGTTGGCCAAGGGGCCGTCGTTGGTCATCAGAAGCAGCCCCTGGGAGTGGTAGTCCAGGCGGCCCACCGGAAAGAGCCGGACCTTGAGGTCGGCCGTCAGGTCGGCCACCGTGGCCCGGCCCTGGGGATCGCTGAGGGTGGACACCACCTGGGGCGGCTTGTTCAGGACCACGCACAGCCGCTCCTCCTCGAAGAAAACCGGCCGGCCGTCGACCATGATCGTCTGGAGACCCGGATCGGCCCGCTGACCCAGGACGGCCGTCTGGCCGTCCACCATCACCCGGCCCTCTTTGATCCACTGGTCGGCCTGCCGACGGGAGGCCAGTCCGGCCCGACTGATGAGTTTTTGCAAGCGCTCTTGGCCGGCGGTCAATCTATCTCCTCGATGAGGGCCTTGATCTCCTCGAGCGTGGGCAGGGCGGAGAGGTCCTTGAGGTCGAAGACCTCCAGGAAGCGGGTGGTGGTGCCGTAGATCAGCGGCCTACCCGGCACGTCCTTGCGGCCGACGACGCGGATCAACTCCTTTTCCAGAAGCGACTTGAGCACGCCGCCGGTCTCGACGCCGCGAATGAGATCTATCTCGGACTTCATCACCGGCTGCTTGTAGGCCACCACGGCCAGGGTCTCCAGGGCGGCCCGGGACAAGCGGGCGAGTTGACTTTTTTTGAGCCGTCTGAGCCAATGGGCGAACTCGGGCCGGGTGCGGATCTGATACCCGCCGGCCACCTCGACCACGCCGAAGGCCATCCGCAGGTGGTCGTATTCGGCGGCCAGCTCCTCGACCGATCGCTTGAGGGCGTCCTGGTCGGTGACGCCCAGCACCTCGGCCAGTCGCCCCAGGGGCAACGGACCCTCGGCCGCGAACAAAATGGCCTCCACGGCCCGCTTCTGGTCGGTCACGCCTTCTCTCCCGCCGTCTCGCCCCGGTCATCGGGCGGCGGCGAGGCGGGCCGGAGACGAATCACCCCGCCGGGCTGATTCTGAAAGACCCTCATCTTTCGCCGCCGCACCAACTCCAGAATGGCCAGAAAGGTCAGGACCAGGTCGGCCCGGCCGGCCCGCCCCTCGAACAACTGGTCAAAGGTCACGTTTCGCCCCACCGTCACCAGGCGCAGCACCTCGTCCATGCGCTCGGTCAGCCGCTTGCGGTCCAACGGCATCTGGACCCGGGGCTCGTCCTCCCGCTCGGCCATGACCCGCCGGAAGGCGTCGATCAGATCGAACAGCCCGACGCCCACCAGGTCCGGACTCCCGGCCTCGACCTCCTCGGTCCCGGGCGGGTGGACGAACACGTCCCGGTCCAGCAGAGGGCGACCGTCCAACACCCTGGCCGCCTCCCGGATGGTCATGTACTCCATCAGCGGCCGGATCAGTTCCTGCCGCGGGTCGTCCTCGTCGTCGGCCGGGCTGAGCCGGGGGACGAGCATCCGGGACTTGATGTTGACCAGGGTGGCCGCCATGAGCAGGTATTCGCCGGCCAGGGTCAGGTTGAGGGCCTGCATCATCTCGACGTATTCCAAGAACTGGGCGGTGATCAGCGAGATGGGGATGTCGGTGATGTCCACCTCGTTCTTGCGGATCAGGTGGAGCAGCAGATCCAGCGGTCCCTCGAAGATGTCCAGCCGGACCTGGTAGTCCTCCTCGGCCAAGTTCAAACCTCCCGAACGGCCATCATAGTCCGGCCCCCACTAAAAGTGAAGCCTTTTCACCCGCCGCCGCGGGCCATGGGCAGCAGTTGCAGCAGGACCCCCGCCTCCTGGTTGGACAGCCAGAGCGTGAAAAACCAGCGGATGGTCCCGCTGAACAGGAAGCCGAGCGCCCCGACCAAGAGCAACACGACGACGACGATCATGCCCACCGGAGCCAGGCGCTCCAACACCTGGGCCTGACGCGGGGGCAACAGGCTCAACAGGATGTGTCCCCCGTCCAGGGGTGGAATGGGCAACAGGTTCAGGACCATCAGCACCAGGTTCACCTGAGCCCCGAAGAACAGGATCAGAATCACCGGCGCCGCCCAGCCGCCGCTGAAGGCGATCAGAAAGATCTTGAGCCCAATGACGAGCAGCACGGCCAGAATGAGGTTGGTCGCCGGCCCGGCCACGGACACGAGCCTCATCCCCACCCGGAGATTCTTGAAGTAGCGACTATCCACCGGCACCGGCTTGGCCCAGCCGAAGCCCATGCCGCCCAGGGCGCTGATGATGAAGACGACGCTGCCCATCGGGTCCAGGTGCCGGATCGGATTCAGGGTCAGCCGGCCGGCCGACTTGGCCGTGGGGTCGCCCAGCCGGTAGGCCACGTACCCGTGGGCCACCTCGTGAAAGACGACGCCCATCAGAAATCCGGGCATCATCAGCAGCATGTTCTTCCAGAACAGGGGATCGAGCAGGTTGTCAAACATGGTCTCTCGCGTCCGTGAGGTAGTGTTCCCTGACCAGGTCGATCTCGTCGGCCCTGGTCTTGACCTCCATGTTCAGTCTGGCGTCCAGGAGGTGATCGAGTATTGTGGAGAAAAGCGGGCCCGGCGTCAAGCCCATGGCCTTGAGGTCCTCGCCGGTCAGCTCGGGACTGACGTGCCGGAGCCGGGTCAGATAGGTGGACACGGCCCGCTGGACCGAGGCCCGGGTGGTGATGGCCATGATGTAGACCAGAAACTCGGGCGCCAGGCCGGACAACCGGCGATGGATCTCGCTGGCCGGCCGGTAGCGCCGGCGGGTCCGCCCGGCGTCGTTCTCGCCGTCGAGGACCGTCCGCCGCCGGGACAGACGG
>JAHJDS010000336.1 GCA_018812395.1 Pseudomonadota bacterium | reverse complement strand
GGGCCACGGCCAGGATTACGTCCAGACCCTCGAGGCCATCATCCGGACCATGCCCGACGGCCTGCTGATCGTGGATAGCCAGGGCACCATCGTCGGGGTCAACCCGGCCTTGTGCGCCATCACCGGGTACGAAGAAGAGGACCTGGTCAACCACCCCTGCTCGGTCCTGGAGGGGGACACCTGCATGCTCCCCGAGGGCGGTTCGTTTACAAAGCACTGCCCCCTCTTCGCCGGCGGGCCGGTGGAGCGCAAGCGCTGCACCATCCGCCGGCGAAACGGCCGGCGGGTCTACATCCTTAAAAACGCGACGACCATCAACGACCCCGAGGGCAAACCCGTGCTCGGCGTGGAGACGCTGGTGGACATCACCGACCTGGTGCGCCAGGAACGGGAGGTGGCCCGCCTCAAAAAGCTGACCGAGCCGCCGGGATTCCACGGCCTGGTGGGCGACTCGCCGCTGATGCGGGACGTGTACGACATGACCGCCGCCGCGGCCCAGTCCGAGGCGCCGGTGATCCTCTTCGGGGCGTCGGGGACGGGCAAGGAACTGGCCGCCCGGGCGATACACGATTTGAGCCCCCGGGCCGACAAGCCCTACCTGACCGTCAACTGCGCCGCCCTGAACCCGGGCCTCCTCGAAAGCGAGCTGTTCGGCCACGTCCGGGGGGCCTTCACCGGGGCCCATTCGTCCCGGATCGGCCGGTTCGAGGCCGCCCGGGGCGGCACCCTCTTGCTGGACGAGGTCGGTGACCTGCCGCCCGAGGTCCAGGTCAAGCTGCTCCGGGTCATCGAGGCCGGGACCATCGAGCGGGTCGGCGACCATCGGCCCATTGACGTGGACGTGCGCGTCATTTCGGCCACTCACCGCGACCTGGACGAGTTGATCGCCGCCGGCCGGTTCCGCCAGGACCTCTACTACCGGTTGAACGTCATCCCCATCCGCCTGCCGCCGCTCTGGGAACGCACCGAGGACATACCGCTGCTGGCCAACCACCTCCTGGAGGTCATGAACCGGCGGGGTAAAAAGCGGATCACCGGCCTGGACCCGGCCGTGCTCGAGGTCTTCCGGGGCCACCCCTGGCCGGGGAACGTCAGGCAGTTGATCAACGTCCTGGAGTACGCCTACGTCGCCGCCCGGGACCAGATCCTGACCCGCCGCGACCTGCCCCCCGAGTTCGACGCCCCGGCCAAGCGGATGGTCTTGCCCCTGGAAATGGATGAGGACCGGCGCATCGCCGCCGCCCTGGAGATGACCGACGGCAACAAGACCGCCGCGGCCGAATTGCTGGGTATCAGCCGGGTCACCCTGTGGAAGAAGCTCAAAAAACAGGCCCAGACCTAGTCCCGGCCGTAATGGCCCTGGGCGGGGCCACCCTGGCCGGACAGGTCGTGCTGCTCCGGGAAATCCTGGTCGTCTGCGCCGGGAACGAGATTGCCCTGGGGCTGACCCTCTTTTCGTGGCTGCTGTGGACCGGTCTGGGCAGCCTGGCCGCCGCCCTGGTCGAGCGGCGATGGCCCCAGGCCGGCCGACGCACGGGCAGCGGCCTGGTCTGGCTGGGCGTCCTACTCGTCCTGGCCCTGCCAGTGGTCAGGCTGTTTCGGTGGTGGGCCGGCTTCGAGTTCGGGGTCCTGCTGCCGCCGTGGGCCATGCTCCTGCTGACCTGGTGTGCCCTGGCCCCGGCCTGTCTAGTCTCGGGCTACCTGTTCGCCCGGCTGTGTCGGCGCTCGGCGGAGGCGGCCCCCAGCCCGGGCCGGGCCGTGGGCCGGGTCTACGCCCTCGAGGCCGTGGGCGCCGGGACGCTCGGCCTGGCCCTTCATTTTATTCTTATCCGCTGGCTGCCGCCCCTGACCATCCTCGTCGGCGCGGCCGCAGGGTTGTCCCTGGCCGGACTGTGGGCCGCCCGGGGCCGGACCAGGCGCTGGCGCCTGATCCTGCCCGGCCTGGCCGCGGCGGCCTTGATGATCGTCTGGCCCTGGTCAGGGCGATGGGATCACCTTTTGCGGCAGGTGGCGGCCAGACCGTTTGTGGTCGTCGCCTCGACGGACACCCCCTACGCCCGCCTGGAGGCGATGCGCTACGGCCGCCAGGTGACGGTCTTTGTCGGCGGCGAGGCCCTGTTCTCCCATCCGGACCGGCTGAGTGTCGAGCGGGCGGTCCACCCGGCCCTGGCCATGCATCCCCGTCCCCGCCGGGTGCTGGTCGTCGGCGGGTCGCCCGGCCGCGTTTTTCGGGAAATCCTGGCCCATCGGTCCGTCGAGCGAATCGACTACGTCCAATTGGACCCCGGCCTGATCGACCTGGCCCGGCGGGTGCTGCCGCCCCGGGCCCGGCGGGGCATGGCGGACCCACGGGTCAAGATCCACCTGGCCGACGGCCGGCGCTTCATCCGCCGCACACCGGGGCGATACGACGTCGTCCTGATCCGGCTGCCCGACCCGACCACGGCCCAACTCAACCGGTACTACACCGTCCGCTTTTACCGGAGTCTCCGCCGGGGCCTGGCCCGGGGAGGCCTGGTCAGCCTGGATGTCCGCGGCGGCGAGAACATCGTCGGCCCTCGGGTGGCCCGGTATCTGCGCAGCGTCCTGGACACTCTCCGGGCGGTGTTCCCCGAGGTGGTGGTCTTCCCCGGCGAGCGGGCCCGGATCTTCGCCGCCGTGGCCAAGGGCGTTCTGGACCCACGGGCCGAGGCTTTGCTGGACCGGCTGCGCCGGCGCGGCGTCAACGCCCCGGCCGTGTCCGGCTACTTGGCCGCGGACGCCAGTCTCTTCCGGCAGGACCTGTTTTGGGACCGGATGAAGCAGGTCGGCCCGGTCCCGGTCAACACCGACTTCTCGCCCCGCTGCTTTTTCTACGCCCTGAGCATGGAAACCGCCCAGGGTTCGCCGGTCTTGGGCCGGGTCATGGCCGGCCTGGAACGAGTCCCGGCCGCGGCGGTGCTGGCCCTTTTGTTGGTTTTAGGGATTCTAATTAGGCTGCTCCGGCGACGGCTGAGGGGCGTCTGGCCTTTAATGGCCTTGGGGTCCATCGGCTTCACCGAGATGACCTTGCAGATCGGCCTGATGATCGCCTTCCAGATCCTGTACGGCCGGATGTACCAGGCCGTGGGCCTGCTCATCGCCGCCTACATGGTCGGCCTGGCCGCGGGCGCGGCTTGGATGACGGCCCGGGTGGATGCCTTGAAAACACCCAGGGGCGCCCTGGTCGGGGTGCAGTTCCTGGGCGCCGGGGTGTGTCTGGCCGTGCTGTGGGCCGCCCTGGGACTGCACCGGCTCAGCGGTCTGGCCGTGCCCGACTGGTGGGCCCTGGTCCTGTTCCCGGGCCTGGCCCTGGCCACCGGGGTCCTGGGCGGGGTGCATTTCCCGCTGGCCTCGCGGGTCTACATCGCCTCTCGCGAAGCGGTCGGGGTGGGGGCCGGCCGGCTCAACGCCGTGGACTTGGCCTCGGCCGCGCTGGGGGCCTTGCTGGCCGGGCTGGTGCTGATCCCGGTCTGGGGCTTTGTCTGGACCCTGGTCCTGGCCGCGACCCTGTGCCTGGCCGTGGCCCTGGGCGGCACCTGGGCGGACTGATGACTCGATTCAAAAAAAAGTCGGCGCGAACAGCGCGGCGCCTTACTCCGGATAATTGGGGCAGTATCGCCGAACACCGCCCCGTAATGCCTTCAATAAATTATCTCGGGAAGTGTGGGTATTTTTAGGCCACTTCCGGGTACCATAGGACTAATTTCGTCAATATTAATATTATCATGTAATTGACTAATAATATGTCTTGACGCCGAAACCATGGCAGGCTAAGTAAATATATATTAAGCCTCGTTTATTTGCCTGCGTTTTAGGATTCTCACGCGGCGACAAGAGCCGCCTCCTCATAAGCAATCGTCGGACGGACTGTTGATCCGTCGTCTCATCCTTTTAGCCGCCTGGCTCGACTGCTGGCCCGTGGCCGGTAGTGGGGGGGGAGTGATGAAAAAGTTGGTATACGTCGGCCTGATTTTAGTCATGGTTTGTCTGGCGCCACCAGGCCGTGCCGCCGGCCCTGGCATCAATGTTACGGGCCACGTAACTCTTGACGCCTCGGGTGATGAGCCTTCACTGAAGAAGAGTCATCTGCAAATCGCGATGTCGGCCGCCCAGAAGCGGCGAGCCGCGCAGATGCGCAAGCGGGCCGCGGAGCTGAGACGCAAGCGCGCCCTCAAGATGAAACTTAAGCGCGCCGCCGAGATGCGCAAGCGCGCCCTGAAGCTGAAATGTCAGCGTGCCCTCAAGCTGAAACGTCAGCGCGCTTTGAGGCTACAACGCCAGCGGGCCCTGAGGCTGAAACGCCAGCGGGCCCTGAGGCTGAAACGCCAGCGGGCCCTGAAGATGAAACGCCAGCGGGCCCTGAGGCTGAAACGCCAGCGCGCCCTGAAGATGAAACGCCAGCGGGCCTTGAAGCTGAAGCGTCTACGGGCTCTCAAGCTGAAACGCCAGCGCGCCCTGAAGCTGAAACGCCTACGGGCTCTCAAGCTGAAACACAAGCGCGCCCTGAAGATTAAACCCAAGACCGCCGCCAAGAAGAAACCCAAGACCGTCGGGGTGTCTAAGCCCAAGCCTCCCGAGAAGATTAAACCCAAGACCGTCGCGGAGACTAAACCCCAACCCGGCGAGGAGCAAAAGAAGAAGCCCGACACGGTGGCTAAACCCCAACCCGGCGAGGAGTCCAAGAAGAAGCCCAGCACGGTGGCTGAACCCAAACCCGGCGAGGAGTCCAAGAAGAAGCCAGACACGGTGGCTAAACCCAAGACCGCCGCGGACACGAAACTTAAGCACGACGAGAACACGGGCGATCTCCGCGAGACAATGAACAAGATCCTCAAGAAATTGCGTGAAATGGACGAGGCGCAAAAAAAGGCTAGAGACGCGGCGAGCAGGATTTAACAGCGAAGGGACTGCGATGAGATGAGCAATGAACGGACTGGCAAGCCGTCGTCTCATCTTATTGGCCGTCTGGCTCGACTGTTGGCCCGTGGCCGGCAGAGGGGGGGTGATGAAAAAGCTGGTTTATATTGGCCTGTTTAGTCATCGTTTGTCTGGCATCCCCAGGCCATGCCGCCGGCTTCGGCGTCAATGTTACGGGCCAGGTAAGTCTTGACGCCTCGGGTGATGCGCCCTCACTTGAAAAGAGTCATCTGCAAATCGCGATGTCCGCCGCCCAGAAGCGGCGAGCCGCGCAGATGCGCAAGCGCGCCCTCAAGCTGAAACGCAAGCGTACCGTGAAGATTATTCCCAAGCCCGCCGCTAAAAAGAAAAAGGATCGATGAATGCCGATCGGGCAAGCGCAAGTGCAAAGCCAAGAAGAAAAAAAAAAGAAGAAGGGTGGTTTACTCGGCAAGATCGGACGGGGGGTCAAGAAGGGGTTCAAAAAGGCCGTCAAGGGCGGCAAGAAGGTCGTCAAGGGAGTCAAGAAGGCCGGTAAGAAGATCGGTAAGGCGTTCAAGAAGTTGTTCTAAAGGGTCGGACAGGCGCTCAGCAAGGGGCCGAGCAGGTCGGCCCGGCGGTCGTGAAGTTTAAGAAGTAGTCTGAACTCACCCCGAATTACAAGCGGACACGGTCGGATCGACCCCTGGGCATGAATCCTGATGAATGATCCGGTATTGAACCTGGATCAAGATTTTTCCCTGCGGGATGATACCACCCGGCTCTCAGCCGGCCTCCGGACGCCTCTTGACCATGACCATCAACACCAGGGCCAGGCCGACCATCACGGCGTTCAGCAAAAAGGCCCAATCGTAGACCCCGGTGGCGTCGCGCAGCCACCCGCTCACCCAGTTGGAGGTGACCGCCCCCAGGCCGTAGAACACCGTCCAGGACCCGATGACCGTGCCCATCACCCGGCGCGGAAAATAGTCCCCCGCACAGGCCCCGTAAATGGGGAAGGTCGCCCCGTAGAACACGGCCGTCAGGCCGACCAGCACGAACAGCATCGCCGGGCTCTTGCCCAGAAGCAGTACGCCGGTCAGAAACACGGTCAGACACAGGTTGGACCAGACGATGGTTCGCCGCCGGCCCAGGCGGTCCGACAGGGGCAGGATGATCAGCACGCCCGCCACCTGGCAGACGCCGTGGACCGTGGCCAGCAGGCTGGCCACCTCGGGGCTCAGGCCGAGCTGGTTCTGGCCGAAATCGACCATGTAGGTCGTCAGGCCATACAGGCCGTAGGCCACGGCCATGTAGGAAAACCCGATGAGCCAGTAGGCCTTCGAGCGCCAGGCCTGGGCCCAAAATATTTGCAGGGTGCCGGCCGGCTTGCCCGGGGAGGAGGACGGGTCGGATCCCGCGGACGGCTCGGGAACGGTTTGCCGGCCGCCCCAGGGGGTGTAGCCGCTCGTTTCAGGATCGCTCCTGAGCAGCACCGCGTTGACCACGACCATGGCCAGGGCCGCGGCGCCTAAAAAATACCAGGCGTATCGCCAGCCCGGGCCCCGAAAGATCCACGGAAAAACCACGCCCGTGGCGGCGAAGCCCAGGCCGTAGCCCGCGGACATTATCCCCAGGGCCAGACCCCGGCGGCGGGGATCGAACCAGCGCTGGACCACGGTCAGGACCGAGGTCCACATCCCGGTGGCCCCCAGGCCGACTAGGGCGAAGAACAAACAGGCCGTGCCCAGGCCGCTGACCGTGCCCATCAGGCACAAGCCGATCCCTAGGATCAAGGCGCAGGCGGTGATGACCGGCCGGGCCCCCAGCCGGTCGGTCAGATACCCGGTCAGCGGCGTCACGGCCACATAGGTGATGAGGTAGGAGTTGAAAATCGACCCGGCGTCGGTCCGGGTGAAATTGAGCTGGCCGTTGATCAGTTCCGGCAGATTGACGCCGGAGTGCAGTCGGGCCGACAAATTGAAGAAGAGGTCTTCGAAATTGAGCGTGGTGCCGATCATCTCCGGCAGGATGACGCCGTAGCCCAGCCGGGCCGAGTAGTTGATGAACAGATTGACGAAACAGACGCCCAGGATGATCCAGGCCCAGTGGAGCCCCGTTCGTTCCTGCCCGGTCATGCCCCCCCCGGCATCGACGAAAGATGAGTCGTTGGCCCGGAATTATACCTCAATATCAGGCCGAGCGGGGATATAACCGTCTCGTTATCCTACAAGGGACGGCCGCGGTTTGATCGAGGCCGTGGCCGGGCCGAAGGGTGGTGGTGGTTCAGGCCCCGTATGCGTGAATACCCCCCAACTGGTTGACTACGAACCAGGTGATGAGCACGCTGAAGAAGCCGACGATGGCCACCCAGGCCAGATAGCTGCCCTTGAGCCACTTGAGGCGCGACAGGTGCGGGAACAAGACGTAGAGGAACCAGGTGATCAACGACCAGGTCTCCTTGGGGTCCCAGCCCCAGTACCGGCTCCAGGCCTTGTCCGCCCAGATGGCCCCGGTGGCGATGCCGGCCGTGAATAGGATCAGGCCGAAGACCATGAACTGGTACGTGTAGTGGTGCAGGGCCTCGGCCGACGGCAGCCGGGACGACCCCCCGCCCCCTCCGGCCGCCTCCTCGCCGCCGCCGGCGCGGCCGGGCAGGAATTGACAGAGGATCATCAGCCCCACCGGGATCAGGGCAAAGACGATCAGGGCCAGGGGCAGGCTTTCCGATCGGACAAAGAGCTTGAAGCCGGGCACGGCCACCGGCCAGGGAATGAGCAAACGAAGACTCACCCCCCGCCAATAGGTGCCCGACCAGTCAAAGGCCAGCCAGATCAGCACCGCCACCAGGACCAAGGCCCCGCCGATCAGCCAGTCGTACCACTCCGGCCGGTGGTCCCGGGTCCAGCGGAACAAGTAGGCCAGGGCCAACCCGCAGGCCACGGCGAACCCGGCGTAACCCAGAAAGGAGGTGATGACGTGGGCGATCAGCCAGAACGACTTCAGGGCCGGCATCATCAGGCCGATCTTGTCGCTGACAAAGGGCGACCAACTGGCGTAGGCCATGGCCAGAAAGGCGAACGGGACCGTGAACACCGCCAACACCCGGCGCCGGGTGACCCCGATCAGAATGGCCGAGCCCAGGCCCACGGCCGCGGCGAAGAAGACCAGGAACTGGTACTTGTTGGTCAGGGGCGCCAACTCGACCTGGGTCCACAGCAGCACCAGGGCCAGAACGTGGAGGGCGATGGTCAACCACAGCACTACGTCGGCCGCCGGGCCGACGAGGCGGACCCTACGGAAGATCGACGCCACCACGTAGCCCGTCCAGGCGACCAAATAGGTCAGGGTGACGACGTTCAGCAACAGGCCGATCAGCTCGCTCATGACGCGGTTCCTCCCTCACCCAGGCGGCGGCGCAACTTGTCCGCCAGGCGGCCGGCCCAAAGTTTGAGGCCGTACTGGTGCTTGTTGGTGGCGCCGAATATTTCCACCCGGCTGCCCTCTCCCTCGGGGCGGACGACCAACCACACCTTGCGGTGGGAGAAGTAGAAGGACCAGATAAAGCCCAGGACCATCAGCCCCGAGCCGATCCAGATCAGCCACACCCCCGGGCTGTAGGCCACGGTCAGCACGGTGTAGTACCGGACGTCGATCTTGTCCAGGCCGATGGTGTAATCTTGAGCCCAGCCCAGACAGGCGTAAAGGGAGGCGGCCATCTGGTCGGGCGTGCCCGGTCGGAGGGCGCAGCCCCGACGCCGGGGGATGACCAGTCGCTCGCCGGGGCGCATCCGGGCCACGAACCGCTGGTGACCCCGCCGGCCCGGCCGGAACCGAATCAGGTTGACCACCGCCGTGGGCCGACACCTCTGTGGGCCGGCCACCCGGTTCACCACCAGAACCAGTCCCAGGTCCCTGAGATGCAGCGGCTGATGGAGCATCCCCCGCCTCAGGGACCTAAACGGCAGGCGCACCATCCGTTGCCGGCCGAAGGTATCAATGACCCTCAAGACCACGCCCCGGGCCACGGCCCCCCAACTGCTCTGGGAAAAGGCCACGCCCCGGTGGAACATCCGGAGGTTGACCTCGATCACCTCGGGCCAAAAACCCCATTCGTCCAGCACCCGGAGCGACTCCAGGGGCCAGTCCGGGTTGTCCACCCCGGCGATCATGGGCTCGACCACCATCACCAGGCTGCGGTACTGGTCCACGTGGTCGGGCTGGGTGGGGTTGCAGACCAGTTGAAAGCGGTTGAGGTAGACCATGAACGGCAGCCCGCGCCGGCGGTTGTCCGCCCCCTGGTAGAAGCGGTTCGAGTCCTCCTCCCAGACCTGCATGTCCCCCCGGAACCCGAACCAGAGGCCGATGATCGCCCCGGCGTAGATCACCAGGACGGACAGATGGATGACGTACACCCCCAGCCGCGAGATGCGGCCCCGCTCGGCGTAGAGGGCCGGGCCGCCCGCCACCTCCCGGACCCGGGCCCGGCCAAAACGGCGGCCAAAAAATCGCTCGGCCAGCGAGAGCGTCTCGGCCAGGGGGCGGTCCGACCCAAAAGCGGCCAGGGGCGCCTGCTTGACCGGGACCTTGCGGCCCCGCTCGGCCGCCGGACGGCTGATCACGTTCCAGGTCTTGCCCCATCTTTTGAGGGTGCAGACCACGAGGTTGAGGGACAGGGCCAGCAGCAGCCCGACGAACCACCGGGCGTGAAAGATGTCGTGCCACACGAACAGACGGAAGACCAGGGACGAGTCCGGATAGGCCAGGTTGTAGGTCTTGGCGTAGGTCTGGGCCACGTCGCTCTGGGAAATCAGCGTCCCGGCGATGCAGGCCGCGGCCAAGGCGGCCATGAGGACGATGGTCAACTTGACCGAGCCCCAGAAGGACGAAAAACCCCGGCCCAGGGCCACCCCGCAGGCCAGGATGAACGCCACGAACCACCACGACGAGGTCAACGGCCCGGTGGTGTCCGAGGCCAGGCCCTCGAGAATCAGCAGCATCCGGGACCAGATGCCCAGGCCCGGCACGGCCAACGAGTTCCAGGTCTCCATGACGACCGCCGTCCACAGGCCGGCCGCCAGGCCGAGGCCCAGTCCCCGCCAGATGGACAGGGCCGACGGGGACCGCCACACCAGGTCGATCCATTTATCGAGGCCTGATTTCCTGGCCGGTGATGGGGCTGGGCTCATGGTCCATCCGCTTGATTGGCCGGGGCCGCCACACGTTCCGGGAAGTCATCCGGTCCGGGTGGAGGCCCGGTTGGCGGCGAAGAGTTGTGTGTATCACACGGTGGCCGGGTAAGGCAAGCCAATGTTGGCTAAATCGGGGGAGATACGGGGCTTTGTGTCTTGGAAATCCATTTTCAAGGGATGTGGCGGGCTGGTGGGGAAAAATTTTTTAAAGGGGTGACCGCAAGATGTTGTGTATTTCATAATTGTGTAAGTTATATATTGTGGTTCCACTCAATACCTAATGTTTTACTTTAAATTTATGTTGACGAATTGCCCTAAACTGGCTATATAAAAGAATAACCACCAGCCTCTACACAGGGAACCGGGGTGCTCGACCTCAAGTTCGTCCGCCAAAACCTGGACACGGTCCGCCAGATGGCCGAAAATCGCGGCCTGGCGTTGGACCTGGACCGGTTTGCCGGCCTGGACGCAACCAGGCGGCAAATCCTGGGTGAGGTCGAGGAACTCAAAGCCCGGCGCAACCAGGTCTCGGCCGAGATCGGCCGGAAGAAAAAAGCCGGCCAAGACGCGGCGGACCTGATCGCCGAGATGTCCCAGGTAGCTGAAACGATCAAGGGCCTGGACGTCCGCCTCAAGGGGGTGGAGACCGAACTTAAGGACCTGGTCCTGACCATCCCCAACCTGCCCCACGAAACAGTGCCCGTGGGCCACGACGAGAGCGACAACGCCCTGGCCCGGACCTGGGGGGAAAAGCCCACCTTCGACTTCGAGCCCCGGCCCCATTGGGAACTCGGCGAAGCCCTGGGCATCCTGGACTTCGAGCGGGCGGCCAAGATCACCGGGGCCCGTTTCACGCTGTACTGGGGTCTGGGCGCCCGCCTGGAGCGGTCTCTGATCAACTTCATGCTCGACGTCCACACCGCCGAGCACGGCTACACCGAGGTCCTGCCGCCGTTCATGACCAACTCGGCGGCCATGACCGGCACCGGACAACTGCCCAAGTTCGCCGACGACCTGTTCCACCTGGAGGGGACGGACTTCTGGCTGGTGCCCACGGCCGAGGTGCCGGTGACCAACATCCACGCCGGCGAGACGTTGCGGGCCGAGGACCTGCCGCTGAAATACACCGCCTACACGCCCTGCTTCCGGTCCGAGGCCGGGTCCTATGGCAAGGACACCCGCGGGCTGATCCGCCAGCACCAGTTCAACAAGGTCGAACTGGTCAAATTCGCCCATCCGGACCATTCCTTCGAGGAACTGGAATCCCTGACGGCCAACGCCGAGGAGATCCTCAAGAGGCTGGGCCTCCACTACCGGCTGGTCACCCTGTGCACCGGGGACCTGGGATTCTCGGCGGCCAAGACCTACGATCTGGAGGTCTGGATGCCCGGCCAGGACGCCTATCGCGAGATATCGTCCTGCTCCTGCTTCACCGACTTCCAGGCCCGGCGGGCCGGCATCCGTTTCAAGTTGAAAAAGGGCACCGGACTGGTGCACACTCTAAATGGGTCCGGCCTGGCCGTGGGTCGAACCCTGGCGGCTATTCTGGAGAACTATCAGCAGGCCGACGGGTCGGTCATTATCCCCGAGGTCCTGCGACCGCACATGTTCGGTCTGACCCGCATCACCGGGGTCTCGGCCTAAGGCCGGGCGAGGACGTGATCGCATGAAACGCTTATCCATCTGGTTGCCCCTGGCCCTGATCGCGGCCGCCTGGCCGGCCGGGCCGTCCCTCGGGCAGACCACCGGTCCGTCCGGGGTGGTCATCGAGGAGTACGGCCCGCGCCCCAGCGCGCGACAGATCACCACTCCCACCCTGAGCACGGGTTACACCGCCGCCCCGCCGGCCCGTCCGGGGGGCGACCGGACTCACCGGATCACGCGACTCTTGCGGCAGAACCGATCGCTCATCAACCAGCTCAAGCGGCGCTACGACCGTCGGCCCGAGAGCGCCGCCGGCCTGGCCCCCGCCTGGCGCCGGGACGACGTCTCGATGCCGGTCGATCCGGCCACGGTGGGCTACACCCCGCCGACCACCGACTCTCTCGGACCCGGGGCGGCGAGCCGCAGGTTTGACCGGCGGCGGCCGGCCCCGCGGGTCTTCCGGCTGAGCCACCGTCAACTGGCCCGGCTCATTCGCCGGCGCTGGCCCCTCGACCTGGCGCCCGGGGCCATCCGGGTCCGCACCCGGCGCGGCCGGGTGGTGGTCCACACGACCATCGACCCTCGCTTGCAACAGTTTCTGACCGACCTGCTGGCCAAGGCCCAGGTGATTCAGGCCGCGGCCGTGCTGCTCGATCCGGCCACCGGCCAAGTCCTGGCTCTGGCCCACTTCGACGCCCTCAAGACCAAGCGTCACCAGTGCCTGCGACCCGTCCTGGCCGCCAGCCTGTTCAAGGTGATCACCGCCGCCGGGGCCCTGGAGGAGGGCAAGCTCAAGCCCTACACCGTGCTCCAATACAAGGGCGGCAAGTACACCCTGCGGCCGTCCCAGCTGAGCCGCCGGGTAACCCCGGGCACGACCCTGACCACCCTCGAGAACGCCTTTGCCGAGTCCATCAACCCGGCCTTTGGCGCGGTGGCCCTCTACTACCTGGGGGCGCGGAAGATGAATCGTTACGCCCGCCGGTTCCTCTTCAACCGGCGGCTGCCCGGCGAGATGCCGGTCGGCGTGTCGACCTACATTCGTCCCTACCGCAAGATCGACCTGGCCGCCGTGGCCTCGGGGCTCAACAAGAAGACCACGATCACCCCCCTGCACGCCGCCCTGATCTGCGGCGCCTTTGTCAACCGCGGCCGGATCATGGCCCCCTGGATGGTGGACCAGGTCGTCGACCGCCGCGGCCGGGTGGTCTACCGCGGCCGGCCCAGGCTGCTGGCCCATCCGGTGTCGTGGCGGACGGCCAAACGGATGCGGCGGCTGATGCGGGCGACGATCGTCCAGGGCACCGGCCGCCGGATCTTCGCCCGGGTGGACTACGATTCCGTCCTCAGCCGGGTGGTCATCGGCGCCAAGTCCGGGACGCTCAACTCCAAGGATCAGACCCTCAAGCTGGACTGGTTCGCCGGCTTCGCCCGGGAAAGGAGCCGGTACCGGCCGGGCGGCACCCTGGCCTTTGCGGTGTTCATGGCCCACTCCCGTCGCTGGGGCCGGGGTCTGAGGGCCCAGGTCATCGCCCGCCGGGCCGTTCGTCACTACTTCCAAAATCTCTTCCGCGACCGCCGCCGGCGGCCGACCGTCGTCCGTCGCCGGTATTGACGTCTTTGCCTGAACGTCGGCCGCGCCCGGCCCGCGACCGGTGGTCCGGTTCGCGGCGCCCCAGGTGTCTCGCCGTATGGCGGATGACCCGGGGCCGGCGACCGGCGCCCCTTACCCACCCAGCCAGGGCGCGTGATGCGATCCATTCTCCATTACCTCTTCGCCGGTGTGGTCATGACCCTTTACGGGTCCGAGGTCTGCCCTTTCCTCGACAGCCTGGACCTGGGCCACTTCTTCCTCATACTCTTGGCGGCGACCGCCCTGGCCGTGGGCGTCCGACCGGTCCTGGTGAAGCACACGGTCTTGGGGCGGGACCCGCGGCACCAGCCGCGCCTGCAATTCCTGCTTGATTTGGGTCTGCTGGCCGTGGTGGGGCTGGGCGTGGGCCTGTTCAACGGGGTGGCCTTCGGGTTTCCGTGGCACTCGGGGGCCAAGATACTGGCCGGGTTCGTCCTCACCGGATTTTTCGCCGCCACGGACCTGGCGCTCCAGCGCGAGCGGACCGTGGCCGCCGATTTGGCCCGGCGGGGCCTTCATCTGACCCTGGATGACCGCTTCTTCCCGATGACCCGCAAGTTCGTTTTGCTGGCCAGTGTCTGCGCCGCGTCCGCGTTCGTGGTCACTTTTCTGATTATCGTTCAGGACTTGTCCTGGCTGAGGTTCCAGGACGAGATCTCGGGCCTGCTGCTCGTCTGGTCACGACAACTGGCCTGGCTCCACGATGCGGCGGCCCCCCGTTACTGGACCGGGGCCCGGCTGACGGTGGTCATCGAGGTGGGCTTTATCGCCGGGTTGATGCTGGGTTACGTGCTCAACCTGATTCTGTCCTACTCCAGGAACCTGCGCCTGTTGCTCGACAACGAGACCCGGGTCCTGGAACGGGTCCACCGGGGCAAGTTCGACGCCCAGGTGCCGGTGGCGACCAACGACGAGTTCGGCGTGATCGCCGTCCGGACCAACGAGATGATCCGGGGCTTGAAGGAGAGGACTGAACGCCTGGAGCTCACCCAGGACGTGACCATCGTCACCCTGGCCTCCCTGGCCGAGACCCGGGACAACGAGACCGGAGGCCACATCCGCCGGACCCAGCATTACGTCAGGCTCCTGGCCGAGCAACTCCGGCGCG
>JAHJDS010000036.1 GCA_018812395.1 Pseudomonadota bacterium | reverse complement strand
GGTCCGCTCGCCGACCATGCCCTGGCGGCCGTGCACGGCCGCGGTGTCGGGATCGCGGCCGGTGGCCTCGCACAGGACCCGGTACAGCTTGACGGCCGTGCCCGATGGGGCGTCTTTTTTCATGCGGTGGTGGGCCTCGCAGACCTCGAGGTCGTAGCCGTCGCCCAGGGCCCGGGCGGCCTCGGCCACCAGCTTGAACATCAAATTGACGCCCAGGCTCATGTTCGGGGCGAAGACCACCGGGATGCGGGTGGCCAGGACTCCGAGTTCCTCGATCTGATCGTCGGACAACCCGGTGGTCCCGACCACGGCCGCCAGGTCGAGATCGGCCGCCTGCCGGAGGTTGTCCATGGTCGGTTCGGGTAGGGTGAACTCGACCAACACCTCCGCGCCCGGGGCCGCCTCGGACAGTCCCCCGGACACCCTCAGGTCCAGCCCGGGCAGGCCGATCGCGTCGGCCAGTGGTTTGCCCACCGCTTTGTGACCGGGCGCCTCGAAGGCGCCGACAACGCTCACGCCGGGGTCGCCGTGGGCGACGTGGATGATCCGGCCGCCCATGCGCCCGGCCGCTCCGGAGACGACGATCTTGACCTGATCGGCCATTTACATTACCCCGTAGTCCTGAAGGGCCCGTCTGATCGCCGCCTGGCTCGCCTCGGACGGCTCGGTCATGGGCAGCCTGATTTCGGCTGAAATCCGGCCGGTCATGGCCAGGGCGGCCTTGACCGGGATCGGATTGGTCTCGACGAACATGGCGTCCACCAGGGGCAGCATCTTGTAGTGCCACTCTCGGGCCGTGGCGAAATCGCCGGTCAGGGCGGCCTCGACCATGGCCTTGACGTCGGCCGGAATCAGGTTGCTGACCACCGAGATGACCCCCAGACCGCCGACGGCCATCAGCGGCAGGGTCAGGCCGTCGTCGCCGGACAGGACGTTGAAGTCCATTCCCTTGGTCAGGCGGATGATCTCGCTCATCTGACCCAGGTTGCCCGAGGCCTCCTTGACGCCGATGAACTCGGGCATCTCGGCCAGGCGGGCCATCGTTTGAGGCGTCATGTTGACCGCCGTCCGGCCCTGGATGTTGTAGATGACCATCGGAAAGGAACATTCCCGGGCCAGGGTGACGAAGTGCCGGATCAGGCCCTCCTGGGTGGGCTTGTTGTAGTAGGGACAGATCACCAGGGCCCCGTCGGCGCCGGCTTCCTGGGCGTATTTGGTTAGTTCGACGGCCTCGGCGGTGTTGTTGGACCCGGTCCCGGCCAGGACCTTGGCCCGGCCGGCGGCCGCCTCGACCGCGACCTTGATCACCCGCCGGTGTTCGTCGTGACTGAGCGTCGGTGATTCCCCGGTGGTCCCGCAGGGCACGATCACGTCCGTGCCGCCCTGGATCTGGAACTCGATCAGGGACCTGAACGCCTCTTCATCAAGGCTTCCGTTTGAAAATGGCGTGACGATGGCCACGCAAGAACCTCTAAACATCCTAGACCTCCCAGGCCTCGGCAGAGAGGACGCCGCGATAGATCAGCCGGGCGCCCCCCTGGAGGTAAACTTCCTTGAAAATACCGCCGTCCACGTCGAAGTGGACCGTGAGCACCTCACCGCCCCTGGTCTTCATCCCGGCCGGGGACTTGACCCGGCCGGTTACCCCTCCGATGAGCGCCGCGGCCACCGCGCCGGTGCCACAGGCCAGGGTCTCGTTCTCGACCCCGCGCTCGTAGGTTCGAATGGCCAATTGTTTCTCGTCTTCCATGGTCACGAAGTTGACGTTGGTCCCGGCCGGCTGATAGGTCTGATGATACCTGATTTTCGGGCCCAGGGCGAGCACCGGCGCGCCGTCCAGGTCGTCCACCCAGATCACCACATGGGGCACGCCCGTGTTCAGGCTGGAGACCACGACCTCCCGGCCGTCCACGGCGACGGGATAATCCAGCCTGAGACCTTGGGGCGGCACCATCTCCAGCTTGACCTCGCCGGGCAGGATCGTCGCTCGGATGTCGCCGGCCCGGGTCTCGAAGACCATTTGCTCGGGCGCCAGGCCGATCATGTGGGCCACCCGGGCGGCGCACCGGCCGCCGTTGCCGCACATCTCGGCCTCCGAGCCGTCGGCGTTGAAAAATCGCCACTTAAAATCGACCCGGCTCGACGCCTCGAGCAGGATCAGGCCGTCGGCCCCCACCGACCGCCCCCGCGGGCACAGGGCCCGGGCCAAGGGGACCATTGACGCCTCATCCACCACGCCGGGGCGGTTGTCGATGATGATGAAGTCGTTGCCCGACCCGCTGAGCTTGTAGAACTCGAGGCCATCCGGGCTCATGATATCGCTCTCGCTATGAACTCGGCGGGCACGCTCTCCCCCCGGATCAGATCAATGGTCCGCTCCCTGGTCCGGACGACGTGGTAGTCGTCCCCGCAGACCAGGACCTCGGCCGGTCGGCCGCGGGAATTGTAGTTGCTGGCCATGACAAAACAATAGGCCCCGGCGCTCATCACCGCCAGCAGGTCGCCCGGCCGAAGCTCGGTCAGGGGGCGGTCCTGGGCCAGGAAATCACCGGTCTCGCAGATGGGTCCGACGACGTCCTTGGGGCTCGACGCCCCGGCGGTCTCGATCACCGGCCTGATCTCGTGATAGGCCGAGTACAGGCTGGGGCGGATCAGATCGTTCATCGCCCCGTCCACGACCACGAAGTCCTTGACCTCGCCGCGCTTGGTGTAGATCACCCTAGTTAGAAGGATTCCGGCGTTGCCGGCGATGACCCGGCCCGGCTCGAGGATGAGGGTCAGGCCGGCGTCCTTCACCTCTTGGGAGATGACCCGGCCGTACTCCACCGGATGGGGCGGCTCCTCTTGATTATAAACGATCCCCAGGCCGCCGCCAAGGTCCAAATAGTCGATGGTCAGGCCTTCCCCCCGAAGTCCGTCGACCAGGTCCAGCAGCCGGCGCAGGGCGTCGACAAAGGGCGAAACTTGGGTCAACTGCGACCCGATGTGGCAACTGACGCCCCGGATCCGCAGGCCGGGCAGGTCGGCGGCCCGGAGGTACTCGTCGCGGGCCGCCGCCATGGGCAGTCCGAACTTGTTCTTCCGGAGCCCGGTCGAGATGTAGGGATGGGTCTTGGGATCGACGTCCGGATTGACCCGGATGGCCACCGGGGCCTGCTGCTGCAGGTTGAGGGCCGTGTCGCTCAGCAGATCGAGTTCCTGGGAGGACTCGACGTTGAACATCAGGATCCCGGCCTCGAGGGCCATGGATATCTCCCAGCGCTGCTTGCCCACGCCGGAAAAGACGCTCCGGCTCGGGTCGGCCCCGGCGGACAGGGCCCGGTGCAACTCGCCGCCGGAGACGATGTCCATGCCCGCCCCCAGCGAGGCCAGGAGATTGAGCACGGCCAGGTTCGAATTGGCCTTGACCGAGTAGCAGACCAGGTGGTCCAGGTCCGGAAAGGCGCCGTCAAAGGCCAGGTAGTGCCGTTTCAGGGTGGCCGCGCTGTAAACGTAGAGCGGGGTGCCCACCTCTTCGGCCAGCCTGGTCAGCGGCACGTCCTCGGCGTGCAAGAGGCCGTCGCGGTATTGAAAGTGATGCATGGCTATCTTGGTTTTTGAGGTTCATGTACGATCTTGACCGTCGTCGAGTAGGGGCTGCGCTTTCGAGGGCGCGAGCCGTCCACGGCCTGGAGGCGATACTCGTACGGCACTCCCCGGTGCACCCGGGCGTCCACGTAAAACGGGTTGGGCTCCGGGGTCCGCGTCAGCGGCGCCCAACTGCCCCACCTGATGGGCGGCTCGCCGGTCACCTGGCCGGTGGGGACCTCGAAGCGTCCTTCGCGGCGGTAGACCAAATAGCCGACCACGTCCGGCTCGGGGTTCCTGGTCCACCTCAGCTCGACCCCCTGCTCGTGGGAGTGGGCCGCCAGATCGACCGGCGCCGAGGGCAAGTCCCGCCGCGCGGTCACCAGACCGGCCGGGGCCGACGGGGCGCTGACCAGCAACTTGCCCCGCCACAACCTGACGGCCCTGACCCAGTAGCGATACCGCCGGCCCAGAGCCGCCTGTCGGTCCAGGACACGGCGGTCGGTGTCGGGGCGGGGGGTGAGTTGGAGAACGTTGCCCTTCTCGTCCCGCCGATAGACGTAATAGCCCATGATGCCCCTCCAGGGGCCGCCCCTGATGAGCCCCGGCGACGGCGTCCAGGTGATCTGGACGTGGCCGGAGCCGACGCCGGTCAGGGTCACCTTGGCCGGCGGCACGGGGTGCTGGCCGTAGTAGAGCCCCACGTCCGGGGCGTGCAGACGCATCGTGTCCAGCCATCGCCGCCGGTCATCGAACGTCGAGCGGATCACGTAGGCGTAACGGTAGCCCGGCTCGAGGTCCTCGTCGACCCAGTCGATCCGCGGCGCCACGGGCCGCCCTCGGGTCGTCAGCTTCTGCCGGATGAACAGGGCCTTGGTGTAGCGCACCGGACAGCGGGGGCAGTCATCCTCGGTCAGTTTGACCTTGGCCCTCAGGAGCCAGAAGCCGGCGTAGTGCTTGCGGACGGCCCGTCCCTGTTTGTCCTTGCGCCCGGTGTCGTAGCTGGGCGTCGGGTTCCACGAGAACCGGACCCCGCCGCGCACCAACTCGTATTGAATGGGCACCGGCTTGACCGGTTTATGCACCTGGGGCGGAACCGGCCGCGTTTTGAGTCCGCAGCCCGAAGCCAGCAGCGCGCCGCAGACGAGGAATATCAGTTTTCGGGCCATAGCCTCTTCTCCGCCGCCTCGAGTTTCTCGAGCACCCGCACCGGGGCCGTACCGCCGGGCAGCCGGCGCCGGGCCAGCGAATTCTCGACCTTCAGCACCTCGTAGACTTCCTCGGACACCAGAGGCGACAGCTCGATCAGGGCGTCCAGGTCAAGGTCACCGAGCGAACAGCCACGCTCGACGGCCAGGGCCACCGCCCGTCCGACCACCTCGTGGGCCTCCCGGAACGGCACCCCTTTTTCGACCAGATAGTCGGCCAGGTCGGTGGCCGTCAGGAAACCGTCCTCGGTGGCGGCCGCCATCCGGTCGCCGTCGAACTCCAGGGCCGCCAGCATGGGCGTCAGGACCGTCAAACAGGCCTGGGTCGTGTCCACCGCGTCGAACACGGCCTCCTTGTCTTCCTGGAGGTCCTTGTTGTAGGCCAGGGGCAGACCCTTGAGGACCGTCAACAAGGCCGTCAGATCCCCGAACACCCGGCCGGCCTTGGCCCGGACGAGTTCGGGCACGTCCGGGTTCTTCTTCTGAGGCATGAGCGACGAACCGGTGGCGAACGTGTCCGGGAGCCTGACAAAACCGAACTCGGACGAGGACCAGAGCACCAACTCCTCGCCCAGCCGGGACAGGTGGACCATGATCAGGGCCAGGGCAGCCAAAAACTCGACGGCGAAGTCCCGGTCGCTGACCGCGTCCAGGCTGTTGTCAAAGGCGGCCTCAAAACCCAGTTCCGCGGCGACCATTCCGGGATCGAGATCGAACCCCGCCCCGGCCAGGGCCCCGGCCCCCAGGGGCGACACGTTCAGCCGGGTCCGGCAGTCACGGAGCCTCTCGTCGTCGCGCCGGAGCATCTCCTCGTAGGCCAGGAGGTGGTGCGCCAAGAGGATCGGCTGGGCCCGCTGCAAATGGGTGTACCCGGGCATGACCAGCGTCAGGTTGTCCCGGGCCAGATAGACCACGGCCCGCCGCAGGTCCCGCACCAGGTCCCGGATGAGGTCCAGGTGGTCCCGGACGTACATCCGAAAGTCGAGGGCCACCTGGTCGTTGCGGCTGCGGCCGGTGTGCAGTTTGCCCCCCGGATCGCCGATCTTCTCGATCAGCCGGGCCTCGATGTTCATGTGCACGTCTTCCAAGGCCTGGTCCCAGACGAAGGTCCCGGCTTCGATCTCGCCCCGGATCTCGCCCAGGCCGTTCTCGATGGCCGCCAGCTCATCGTCGCCGAGCAACCCCTTGGACCGCAGCATCCGGGCGTGGGCCATTGAGCCCCGGATGTCGTACCCGGCCAGACGGCGGTCGAAGCCGACCGAGGCCTGGAAGGCGTCCACCACCGGCGCGGTGGCCTCGGCGAAGCGTCCGGCCCAAGGTTTGGTCGTCCCTTTGTCCTTTGACATGGCCTCTGGTTTCCCTGGCCTCTCAGTCCAGGGTCCGTCCCTGGATCTCGAGCAGGCGTCTTATCTTGAGCCTCAGGCCGCTCAGACGAATGAACCCGGTGGCGTCCGCCTGGTCATAGACCGTGTCCGCCTCGAAGGTGGCGAAGTCGTCATGGTAGAGCGATTTCATTGACTTGCGGCCGACGACCGTGCCGTTGCCCTTGTAGAGCTTGAGCCGGGCGACGCCGGTGGTGTTGACCTGGGCCTGGTCCATGAAGCCCTGGAGCAACCGCCGCTCGGGCGAGAACCAGTAACCGTAATAGAGCATCTCGGCGTAGCGCGGCACCAGCGAGTCGCGCAGGTGCATCACCTCCCGGTCCATGGTGATCGACTCGACCGCCCGCAGGCCGGCCCGGAGGATGGTCCCCCCCGGGGTCTCGTACACGCCGCGGCTCTTCATGCCCACGTACCGGTTCTCGACCATGTCCACCCGGCCGATACCGTGGCGGCCGCCCAGGTCGTTGAGTTTTTGCAGCAGGGCCGCCGGCCCCATCGGCTGGCCGTCAATGGCCGTCAGCGTCCCTCGTTCGAATTCCAGCTCGACGTAGGTCGGTTCGTCCGGCGCCTCCTCGGGGGAGACGGACAGGACGTACATGTCGTCGGGCGGCTCGGCCCAGGGGTCCTCCAAAATGCCGCCCTCGAACGAGATGTGCAGCAGGTTCCGGTCCGTGCTGTAGGGCTTGGCCCTGGTGACCGGCACCGGGATACCGTGCCTTTGGGCGTAGGCGATCAAGGCCTCCCGGGAGCCGAGGTCCCACTCCCGCCAGGGGGCGATGACCCGCAGGTGCGGGGCCAGGGCCATGTAGCCCAGCTCGAAGCGGACCTGGTCGTTGCCCTTGCCGGTGGCGCCGTGACTGACCGCCTGGGCCCCTTCGGCCTGGGCGATCTCGACCTGGCGCTTGGCGATCAGCGGCCGGGCCAGCGAGGTCCCGAGGAGGTAGGTGCCCTCGTAAACGGCCGAGCCCCGCCAGGCCGGGAACACGTAGTCGCGGACGAACTCGTCGCGCAGGTCGTCGATGTAGACCTTGGCCGCCCCGGTGGCCAGGGCCTTTTGCTCGACGTCGCCCAGTTCCTCGCCCTGGCCCAGGTCGGCGGCAAAGGCGTAAACTTTGGTCTGATAGGTCTCGATCAGCCACTTGAGGATGACCGAGGTGTCCAGGCCCCCGGAGTAGGCCAGGACGATGCCGTTCACTTTCCGGTTCACGAATTCCTCCAGCGCGCGGCCGCCCCGTCGCCCAGCCACAGGTCCAGGATGGCCTTCTGGACGTGCATCTTGTTTTCGGCCTGGTCAAAGACCACCGAGGCGGGGCCCATGAGCACGGCCGCGGTGATCTCCTCGCCCCGGTGGGCGGGCAGGCAGTGCATGACCGTGACGCCGGGCCGGGCCCCGGCCAGGAGTTCGTCGCTGACGGTGAAGCCGGCAAATGTCTTCCGACGCGTCTCGACCTCGGCCTCCTGGCCCATGGACGCCCAGACGTCGGTTGAGACCACGTCCGCCCCGGCCACGGCCTTCCGAGGGTCCCGGACCACCTTGACCAGGGCCCCGGCGGCCAGGGCCGACTTCAGGACCCTGTCATCGGGATCGAACCCCGCCGGGCAGGCCAGGACCAGGTTGAGGCCCAACACCGCGGCGGCGTTGATCCAGGAGTTGGCCATGTTGTTGCCGTCCCCCACCCAGGCGTACTTGAGGCCCTCGCAGCGTCCCTTGACCTCCAACACCGTGTACAGGTCGGAGATGACCTGGCAGGGATGGAAGGAATCGGTCAGGGCGTTGATCACCGGAATAGTCGCCACGGCGGCCAGCTCCTCGATGATCTCGTGACCAAAGGTCCGGACCACCAGCCCGTCCAGGTACCGGGACAGCACCCGAGCCGTGTCGGCGATCGGTTCGTCCCGGGAGAGCTGCGTGTCCCGGCCCGGCATATAGATGACCCGCCCGCCGAGCTGATACATCCCCGCCTCGAATGAGGCCCGGGTCCGGGTGGACGGCTTCTCGAACAACAGGCCCACGGTCCGCTGGGCCAGCGTCAGGTGCGGCACCCCGGCCCGACGAAGCTCCTTCAACTCCCGGGTCCGGCGCATGATGAGCCGGAAGTCGTCGCGGCCGAGATCCCGTATGTCCAGCAGGTCCTTTTTCATAACACTTCTGGCAGCACCCCGAGCAGGGCCTCGATCTCCACCTCGGTCACGATCAACGGCGGCAGGAACCGAAGGACGTTCTCCTGGGTGCAGTTGACCAAAAATCCGCGCTCGACCATGGCCTGGACGACCCCGGCCCCGGGACCGACGAGTTCCACGGCGCACAGCAAGCCCTTGCCCCGGACCTCTTGTATCCGCCGGGGGAAACTGGATTGGAGTTCCTCGAGTCCTCGGCGCAGGGTCTCGCCCATACGGGCGGCGTGCTCGATCAGGCCGTGGTCGATCAGTTCCTCCAAGACGACCCCGGCCGCGGCGCAGACCACCGGTCCGGCGCCAAAGGTCGTGGCGTGCATCCCGGGACCGAGGGCCGAGGCCGCCTTTTCCGTGGCCAGGACGGCCCCCATGGGCAGCCCGCCGGCCAGGCCCTTGGCCAGGGTCATCACGTCCGGGAAGACGGACCAGTGCTCGTGGCCCCACAGCCGGCCCGTCCGGCCCAGGCCCGTCTGGATCTCGTCGAACATGAGCAGGGCCCCGGTCCGGTCGCACAAGTCGCGCAGCCCAGGCAAATAGTCGTCCGCCGGGATGACCACCCCACCCTCGCCCAGGATGGGCTCGACCAGGACCGCGGCGATGGTCTCGTCCAGCAAGACCTCGACCGCGTCCAGGTCGCCGAAGGGCGCATGCATAAAACCCTCGACCACCGGCTCGAAGCCCTTCTTTATTTTGTCCTGACCGGTGGCCGAGAGCGTGGCCAGGGTCCGGCCGTGAAAGGACCGCTCCATGCAGATCACCCAAAACGCCCCGGGCCGTCCGGTCTTCTTGGCGTAAGCTCGGGCCAGCTTGATGGCCCCCTCGTTGGCCTCGGCGCCAGAGTTGCAGAAGAAGACCCGGTCGGCGAACGAACTGTCGACCAGCTTTTCGGCGACCGCCACCTGGGGCGCGGTGTAATAGAGGTTGCTGACGTGGGTCAGCCGCCCCATCTGCTCGCAGACCGCCGCCACCAGCTTGGGGTGGGCGTGGCCCAGGGCGCAGACGGCGATCCCGGCCACGAAGTCCAGGTACTCGCGCCCCCCTTCGTCGTAGACCCGGCAGCCCTCGCCCCTGACCAGCATGATCGGGGTGCGGCCGTAGGTCTGCATCACCACTTTGTCCAGACGGGCCATCAGTTCGCTCACCGCTACCTCACGATCTCGGTGCCCACGCCCGAGTCGGTGAACATCTCCAGCAGCACCGCGTTGGGCACCCGGCCGTCGATGATGTGGGCCTTGGCCACGCCGCCAACCACGGCCTGAGCGCAGCACCTGACCTTGGGGATCATCCCGCCGCCGATGGTGCCGTCGGCGATGAGGTCCTCGACCTGCGCCCGGGCGATGGTCGAGACCAGGGCGCCGTCGGGGTCCAGCACGCCGGCGGTGTCGGTCAGCAGGACCAGCTTGACCGCCCTCAGGGCGGCGGCCACCTCGCCGGCCACCAGGTCGGCGTTGATGTTGTAGGTCTCGCCCATGGCCCCCACGCCCACCGGGGCGATGATCGGGATGAACCCCCGGGCCTGGAGGGCGTCGATCACCCCGGGGTGGATGGCCTCGACCTGGCCGACCTGGCCGATGTCGATGATCTCGGGCACGTCCGAGCCGGGCGTGGTCCGGGTGATCTCCATCTTCCGCGCCCGGATCAGGCCGCCGTCCTTGCCCGACAGGCCCACGGCCCGGCCGTCGTGGTGGTTGATCAGGCCGACGATCTCCTTGTTGACCTGGCCCACCAGGACCATCTCGACCACGTCCATGACCTCGCTCGAGGTGACCCTCATCCCCTCCACGAACTGGGTGTCGATGTCCATTCGCGCCAGAATCTGGCCGATCTGAGGCCCCCCGCCGTGGACGATGACCGGGTTGATGCCCACGAACTTGAGGAGAACCATGTTCTGGGCGAATACGTTTTTGAGGCGCTCGTCCACCATGGCGTGGCCGCCGTACTTGACGACCACGGTCTGGCCGAAAAACTCCTTGAAGTACGGCAGGGCCTCCATCAACACTTGGGCCCGCGCCAGCTTGTCTTTCATGGTCATGCCCCGCGCCATGAGCCGCGGCCCGACGGGCCGCGGCCGGCTACAAAATATACCGGCTGAGGTCCACGTCCTCCTGAATGTCCTTGAGTCGCTGGTCGACGTAGTCGGCGTCGATCTTGACCGCCACGCCGGACATGTCCGGCGCCTCGAAGGACAGCTCCTCGAGCAGGCGCTCCATGACCGTGTGCAGCCGCCGGGCCCCGATGTTCTCGGTCCGCTCGTTGACCCGGGAGGCGATGTCCGCGATCTGTTCGATGGCGTCGTCGGTGAAGTTCAGGTTCACCTCCTCGGTTTTGAGCAGGGCCACGTACTGGGTGATCAGGGCGTTTTTGGGTTCGGTCAGGATACGGACGAAGTCCTCCTTGGTCAAGCTCTGCAGCTCCACCCGGATCGGGAACCGACCCTGCATCTCGGGGATCAGGTCGCTGGGCTTGACCATGTGAAAGGCCCCCGAGGCGATGAACAGGATGTGGTCCGTCCGGACCATGCCGTACTTGGTGGTCACGGTCGAGCCCTCGACGATGGGCAACAAGTCCCGCTGGACCCCCTCCCGGCTGACTTCCGGGCCGTGACGGCCGCCCTCGACCGAGATGATCTTGTCGATCTCGTCGAGGAAGACGATGCCGTCCTGTTCGACCCGGGCCACGGCCTCACTGACCACCCGGTCCATGTCGATCAGGTTCTGGGACTCCTCCTGGGCCAGGATCTCGAGGGCCTCGGGCACCTTGACCTTGCGCTGCTTGGTCCGAGGCGGAAACATGCCGCCCAGCATGTCCCGGAACTGGAACTCCATCTCCTCGAGGCCGCCCTGGGAGGAAAAGACCTCGACCATGGGCATGCTCCGGTCCGAGATGTCCAGGTCCACGTACCGCTCGTTGAGCTTGCCCTGCCGGAGCAGGCGGCGGAGCTTCTCCCGGGTGGGATTGGGCTCCGGTTCGCGCCGGACGATCTCCAGCCGCGACTCGTTGAACGGATCGTCCTCGTCCTCGTCCTCTTCCCGGGCCGGCGGCAGGAGGATGTCCAGCAGCCGTTCCTCGGCGATTCTTTTGGCCTCGTCATGGACGCGCTCCCGCTCCTCGGCCTTGACCATGCTCGCCGACAGCTCCATCAGGTCCCGGATCATGGACTCCACGTCCCGGCCGACGTACCCGACCTCGGTGAACTTCGAGGCCTCGACCTTGAGGAACGGCGACTGGGCCAGCCGGGCCAGCCGGCGAGCGATCTCGGTCTTGCCCACGCCGGTGGGGCCGATCATGATGATGTTCTTCGGGGCGATCTCGTCCCGGAGTTCAGGCGGGACCTGTTGCCGCCGCCAGCGGTTGCGCAAAGCGATGGCCACGCTGCGCTTGGCGGCGTCCTGCCCGATGATGTATTTATCCAGTTCCGCCACGATCTGGCGGGGGGTCAGTGTCGGCATTACAGCACCTCGACCACGATCTGGTCGTTGGTATAGATACAGATGTCGGCGGTGATGGCCATGGCCGTCCGCACGATCCGCTCGGCTTCCATGTCCGCGTGTTCCATCAGGGCCCGGGCCGCGGCCAGGGCGTACTGTCCGCCCGAGCCGATGGCCGCCACGCCCCGATCCGGCTCGATGACGTCGCCCGTGCCCGAGATGATCAGGGTGTGGTCCCGGTCCACCGCCAGGAGCAGGGCCTCCAGCCGTCTCAGGATCTTGTCGGTGCGCCAGTCCTTGGCCAACTCGACCGCCGCCCGGGTGAGATTGCCCTTGTACTGGTCCAGCTTGCCTTCCAGGCGGTCGAACAACGTCATGGCGTCGGCGCTGGCCCCGGCGAAACCGGCCAGGACCTTGTCCCCGTGCATCCGCCTCACCTTGCGCGCCCCGGCCTTGACCACCGTCTCGCCCAGGGTGACCTGTCCGTCGCCGGCCAGGACCACCTGGCCCCGGTGGCGGACGGTCAAGATAGTCGTACTTCTGATCACGGCTTTCATTCGTCCTCTTTCGTCACGGCCCCGCCGGCTCGAGGGTGGGACCGGTCGTAGACCTCCATCAGTTTTTCCACGCCCAGGTGGGTGTACTTCTGGGTCGTGGACAACGACGCGTGCCCCAACATCTCCTGGATCGAGCGTAAATCCGCTCCCCCGCCCAACAGATGCGTGGCGAACGTGTGCCGCAGGGCGTGGGGGCTGACCCGCCGGGACAGGGCGCAGGCCCGGATGTGTCGATCCAGGAGCCGGGCCACGCTCCGTCCCGTCAGGCGGCCGCCGAACCGGTTCAGGAACAAGGCCCGGGGCGCCTTTGGCCGCGAGGTCCTGACCCGGAGCAGTTCCTCCCGCCGGGAAGAATAGGCCCGGATCGCCTCGACGGCCCGCGAGCCCACCGGCACCAGTCGCTCCTTGCCGCCCTTGCCCAGCACCCGGACCACGTTCTGGGTCAAGTCCACGCCGCCGACGTCCAGCCCGCAAAGCTCGGCCCGCCGCAGCCCCGAGGAATAGAGCAACTCCAACAGGGCCCGATCCCGCAGGCCCAACACCGTGCTCGAATCCGGGGTTTCGAGCAGACTAAACATCTCGTCGACCGTCAAAAAAGCCGGGGCCCGTTTGTCGGCCCGGGGCGAATCCACCAGGGCGGCCGGGTTGGCCGCCACCACCCGGCGGCGAACGAGGTACTTGAAAAATGACCGCAGCGCCGACAGACGGCGGGCCCGGCTGGCCTTGGCCGCCGGCCGCGACCCGAGCCAGGCCCGGATATCCCGGGGGCCGATACCCCCGAGATCGACCCCGCCCCCCCGGGCGGACAGGAAGGCGGTGAAGTCCTCGAGGTCGCGCCGGTAGGCGACCAGCGTGTTTTCGGCCGCCGAGGACACCGCCCGCAGGTGATCCAGATACCGCTCGATCCAGGGCGAGAGCGAATCCAAGCCCCCTCCGCGTCTCACCATGAAGGGGCGGTTTCACGATGAGCCGGGACCGAACGTCCGAACTCAACCCCAAGCGCCGGCCGGAGCCCGAGAGGACGCCTTGCCCCGGCGCCCGCCGGTCGGAGCCCCTTTTGGTGAAGCTATATTAATAACATGGCTCGACGACAAATCAACAAAAAAACCCCGGCCGGGCGACCGATTCCATCGCCGAAGGGGCGCCGGCCAGGTAAAAACCCTTGACTTGCCAAGGCCCACAAGTTACATATCGGTGGTTATTCTTGATGAAGCATCCAGACCAAAAAGGATAGAAACATGAGTGACAACGTGGCCGCCACGCGCTGTGTCGTCTTTTTGGCCGGCGCCGGAGCCGGACAAACCTCTCTGTGCGAGGCCGTGCTTTTCAACGCCAAGGCCATTGATCGCCTGGGCAAGGTGGACGACGGCAACACCGCCATGGACTTCGAGCCCGAAGAGATCAAGCGCCACACCTCCATCTCCGCGGCCGTCCACCACTACGACTACAAGAAGCACCGCGTGTTCATCATGGACACGCCGGGCGATTCCAACTTCATGTCCGACACCAAGGCCGCGGCCAGCGTGGCCGACGGCGCGGTGGTCGTCATCGACGCCGTGGACGGAGTCAAGGTCCAGACCGAGACGGCCTGGGCCTTTGCCGAGCGGTTCGGTCTCCCCCGCCTGATCTTCATCAACAAGATGGACCGGGAGCGGGCCGACTTCCAGGCCACCCTCGCGGATATCGAGAAGTCACTCGAGACCAGGACCGTGGCCCTGCAGATTCCCATCGGCGAGGCCGAGTCGTTTAGCGGCGTGATCGATCTCTTGAGCCCCAAGGCCCTGGCCTTCCCGGCCGACGGTTCGGGCAAGGTCGAGCGGGGCGACGTCCCGGAGGACCTGGCCGTCGCCGCCGCCGAACAGCGGGAGTCCATGATCGAGACCATCGCCGAGGCCGACGATTCCCTGGTCGAGAAGTATCTCGAAGGAGAGGAGCTGACCGACGAGGAGCTGGCCGGGGCCCTCAAAAATGGCGTCCTGGCGGGTACATTCGTGCCCGTCATCTGCGGATCGGCCACGGGCAACATGGGCGTCGGCGTGCTGATGGACCTGATCAACGACGTCCTGCCGTCGCCCCTGGACCGCGGCCCGCGTCAGGCCATGGCCAAGGGCGAGGCGACCGAGGTCGCGCCCGATCCGGGCCAGCCCATGTCGGCCCTGGTGTTCAAGACCCTGGCCGACCCCTACGCCGGCCGCCTGTCCATCCTGCGCGTCTTCTCCGGGACCCTGGACGCCGAGGCCGGGGCCTACAACGTCAACCACGAGACCAAGGAAAAGTTCGGCCAGGTCTTGCTCATCGAGGGCAAGAACCAGAAGGCGGTCAAGTCGGCCGGCCCGGGCGACGTGGTGGCCATCCCCAAGCTCAAGGAAACCGTCACCGGCGACACGCTGGTCGACGACAAGAGGAAGGTCCGGTTCGAGGCGACCGAGCCCCTGCCGCCGATCATGTCCTTCGCCATCGCCGCCAAGACAAAGGGCGAGGAGGAAAAGGTCTTTTCGTCCATCGCCCGCATCGCCGAGGAGGACCCCACCCTCCGGCTCGACCGCAACGAGCAGACCAAGGAGATCCTGCTGTCGGGCATGGGCCAGGTCCACCTCGAGGCGACCATCGAAAAGGCCAAACGCAAGTTCGGCGTGGACGTCGAACTTTTGACGCCCAAGGTCCCCTACCTGGAGACCATCAAGAAGAAGACGACCATCGCCAACCGCCACAAGAAGCAGTCCGGCGGCCGCGGCCAGTTCGCCGACGTGACCATCGAGATCGAACCCCAATCCCGGGGCGAGGGCTTCGAGTTCGTGGACAAGATCGTCGGCGGCGCCATCCCTCGCCAATTCATCCCGGCCGTGCAAAAGGGCGTCGTCGACGCCATGACCACGGGCGTGCTGGCCGGATGCCCGGTGGTCGACGTCAAGGTCACCCTGTTCGACGGCGGGTTCCACCCGGTGGACTCCTCGGAACTGGCCTTCAAGATCGCCGGGTCGGTCGGTTTCAAGAAGGGCGCCGCCCAGTGCCAGCCGACGCTGCTGGAACCGATCATGGACATCGCCATCACCGTGCCCGAGGAGAACGTCGGCGACATCATGGGCGACCTCAACTCCCGGCGGGGACGGGTCCAGGGCGTCGACGCCAAGGGCAAGAACCAGATCGTCCACGCCCGGGTGCCCATGGCCGAGGTGCTCCACTACGCCCCGGACCTGACGTCCATGACCGGCGGCCGGGGGTCGTTCACCATGAGCCTGGATCATTACGAGGAGGTCCCGGCCCACCTCCAGGAAAAGATCATCGCCGCCGCCCAGGAGGAGGAGGGCTGATCGACTCCGGGGCGACGGGTCGGACGAGGACGATTCGTGGACAATAAAGCCGCCGCCAGACTCACGGCCGTCGTGTTGACCATCTCCACCAAAGGGGCGTCCGGCGAGCGGATTGACACCGCCGGGCCGGCCGTGGCCGAGATGCTGTCTCAGGCCGGATTCCAGGTTTGCAGCACCAAAATCCTGCCCGACGACCGGACGGCCATCACCGCCGCCCTGGTCGAGCTGGCCGACCAAGTGGGGATCGACCTCATCCTGACCGCCGGCGGCACCGGACTCTCCCCCTCGGACGTCACCCCCCAGGCCACCCGCGACGCGGCCCACCTCGACGTCCCGGGCCTGGCCGAGGCCATTCGGGCCGCCGGCCGGAAATACACCCCCCACGCCGCGTTGTCCCGCGGCCTGGCCGTCACCCGGGGAAAAACGCTGATCGTCAATCTGCCCGGCAGCCAAAAGGGGGCCACCCAGAGCCTCGAAGTCATCCTGCCCGCCCTGCCCCACGCCATCGCCAAACTCAAAGGCGACCCGTCCGATTGCGCCGCCTAGTCGCGGCCTTCGCCACAAGACGCCCACGATTTCATCAAGTGGTAGACGGCCCCGGTTGGTCATCCCCGGGGGTATCTGAGCCCTGATCGTCTCGGGCGCCGACGAATAGCCTTGCCGCCGGCGCCCGCCTTTGCTATCATGGAGTTTATTGGAATGGCCTGATTGCGTTTTTTATGGTTTTTATTGTGATTTTTGCGGATACAGGACGGCCCGGAATGATCGGGGGCGGCCGTCGGGTCTTGGGATTACAAAAGGGGGGCAAGATCATGAAAAACAGTATTGAACCCCGCGGCTGGAAGACGCCCGAGTTTCTGTTGGTGGTGGTCATGCTGCTCATCCTGACCTTTCTGGTGTGTGCCGTATTGTGGCTCCCGATCTCCTTAAATGGGAGTAACAAAGCCACCGCCAAGGATATCCTCGACTTTCGCCGGACCATCCTGTCGATCATCATCACCGCCTTTGGGGCCTGGGTGGGCGCCGGGGCGGCCTATTATTTCGGCCGCGAGACCCAGCGTGAATCGGCCCGTAGTTTGCTCAAAATGCGCGATCTCTCGGGCCGGGAACTGCTCCGTCAGACGCCGATCAGCAAGATCCCGCCCCGAAAAATCCAATGGACGGTCAAGACCAGCGACGACCTGGGTCCGGTCATGACCAAGCTGAGGGAGGACCCGGACCTCTGGTTCATCACCATCGTCAAGGATGACGGCACCCTGGAGACCGTGATTCACGAGGAGGCCATTTGGCGGTTCGTGGACGCGCAAGTGATCGCCAAAACGCCATACGACGATATTGAAAAGACGAAGATGTCCGCCGTCCTGGCGTTCATCAAGGAGACCAAAAAGCTGGCGGATCGGATCGGGAAAATATACGTCCCGGTAACGCCTGACAACACCGCCGAAATGGCCGATGTGCTGATGCAGAGCAAAAAGGTGTTTTTGGCCGTCATCTGTGATGAAAGCGGGAAGCCGACCCACTTCATCACCACCGGCGACCTGAGGGTGCTGTTGGTCCAGGCCGGTTAGCCTGAGGGTCCGGACGGGGATGACCGGTTATCCCCATGACGCCTAGGGCCTGACGCCAACCAAGCTTGACGTCAGGCCCCGCTACGTCCGTTCCAGACCGATCGATTCCAGGAAACGCAGCATCCGCTCGGGGTGGGTCCCGGCCCAGTAGATCCGGCCGCAGCCGGGGCAGGTCCGGAAATGCTCCTGGGTCTCATAAACGTACTCCGGCACCCGGCTCATGACCGACTCCCGGCCGACCTCTTCCAGCGGTTCGTTGCAGCGCGCGCAACGGGTGAACAGGTTTTCGGGCCGGCATTTGATGCCAAGTTCCTGACAGCACTGACGCAGTTGTTCGGGAT
>JAHJDS010000335.1 GCA_018812395.1 Pseudomonadota bacterium | reverse complement strand
TCTGGCCGGGCCGGCCCACCTATTTGGCGAGTGGGCCGTCCCGGCCGTTGCCGCCAACAACCCCGCTGTTGGTTGTGCACCGGCGCAACGACCGCGCCTGGTCTACTTGACCACCAGGTTCATCAGTTTGTCCGGAATAAAGACCTTCTTGACGATCTCCTTGCCCTCGATCCACTTCCGGACGTTCTCGTCGGCCATGACCAGCCTTTCGAGCTCCTCCTGGCCCACCCCGGCCTCGACCTGGAATTTTCCCCGGATCTTGCCCAGGACCTGGACCACGAACTCGATGGTCCGCTTGGCCGTGTGGGCCTCGATCCACTCCGGCCACCCGGCGTTGAAGATCGAGTATTCGTTGCCCAGCCTGGCCCAGAGTTCCTCGGCCAAATAGGGCGCGAACGGGGCCAGCAGGCGCAGGAAGTCCCGACTGACCACCCGGTTTTTGACCTGGGCCTTGGAGATGTGATTGAGCAGTTCCATCAGCCGGGCCAGGGCGGTGTTGAACGAAAAACGTTCGATGTCGCCGGTGACGGCCTTGATCGTCCGGTGGAGCCAGTACAGGGTCTCCGGATCGGTCGGCTCCTGGTCGTCTATCTCGTCGGGCACCAGGTTGGCCCAGACCCGGTCCAGGAAGCCGCGCATGGCCTTGACGCCCTCGTCCCGAAAATCTCCGCCCACCAGGTAGTCGCCCATGAACATCAGGTACACCCGGAAGGTGTCGGCCCCGTATTGGGCGATGTACTCGTCCGGATTGACCACGTTGCCCTTGGACTTGCTCATCTTGCCGCCGTCGCGGGTGATGATGCCGTGGGCCACGAATTTCTGGAACGGCTCCTCGAAGTCGATCAGGCCGATCTGCTTGAGGGCCATGCATAAGAACCGCGAGTAGAGCAGGTGCAGCACGGCGTGCTCGTTGCCGCCGACGTACATGTCCACCGGCAGCCACTTCTCGGTCAGGCCGGGATCGAAGACCCGGTCGTCGAACCGGGTGGACGGGTAGCGGTAGAAGTACCAGGCCGAGTCCAGGAAGTTGTCCGAGACGTCGGTTTCCCGGTGGGCCGGGCCGCCGCAGGTCGGGCACTTGGTCCCGAAAAACTCGGGGATGCGCCGCAGCGGCGAGTACCCCGAGCCGTCGGGCTGATAGTCCTCCATGTACGGCAGGAGGACCGGCAGGTCCTCGTCGGGCACCGGCGCCACGCCGCACTTGTCGCAATGGATGATCGGGATGGGCGGACCCCAGTACCGCTGCCGGGAGATGCACCAGTCGCGGAGGCGGTAGTTGACCTGGAACCGGGCCAGACCCCGCCCGGCCAGCCACTCGGTGACATTCTTGATCCCTTCCCGGTAGGGCGCGCCGTCGAACTGCCCGGAGTTGACCATCACCCCCTCGCCGACGTAGGCCTCCTCCAGGGGATGAATCCGGCCGTCGGGCGAGATGACCGTCCGGATCTCGAGATCGAACGTCCGGGCGAACTCGAAGTCCCGCTGGTCGTGGGCCGGCACGGCCATGATCGCCCCGGTGCCGTAGCCCATGAGCACGTAGTCCGAGATCCAGATGGGCACCCGCTCGTTATTGACCGGGTTGACGGCGTAGGCCCCGGTGAACACCCCGGTCTTTTCGCCCCGCTCGGCCTGGCGCTCGATCTCGGTCATCCGGGCCGCCTTGGCCCGGTAGGCCTCGACCGCGTCTCGCGCCTCGTCGGTCACGAATTGGTCGACCAGGGGGTGCTCCGGAGCGAAGACCATATAGGTCACGCCGAACAAGGTGTCGGGCCGGGTGGTGTATATCTCGAATTTTTCGTCCGAGTTGGCCACCTGAAACACCACCTGGGCGCCCTCCGACCTCCCGATCCAGTTCTTCTGGGCGATCTTCGTCTTTTCCGACCAGTCGATCCACTCCAGGTTGTCCAGGAGCCGTTGGGCAAAGGCGGTGGTCTTGAAGAACCACTGGACCATGTCCTTCTTTTCGGCCTCGGACGAGCACCGCTCGCACAGGCCCTCGATGACCTGTTCCGCGGCCAGAACGGTCTTGCATGAGGGGCACCAGTTCACCGGGGCCTCGGTCCGGTAGGCCAGGCCGGCCTTGAAGAGCTGGATGAAGATCCACTGGGTCCAGCGATAGTACTCCGGCGAGGTGGTGTCCACCTCGTGGGTCCAGTCGAACATGTTGCCGATTTTCTTGAGCTGGTTCTCGGTGAAGTGGGCGATGTTTTGGGGCACCAGCTCGGCCGGGTGGGACCCGATCTTGAGGGCGAAGTTCTCCGAGTGGATGCCGAAGGCGTCGAAGCCGATGGGCTCGAACACGTCGTAGCCCTGGAGGCGGTGGTAGCGCCCCTGGACGTCCGAGCCGACAAAGGCGAACACGTTGCCCACGTGCAGGCCCTCGGCCGACGGATAGGGAAACATCATCAGATTGTAAAACGGGCGCTCGGCCCGGTTCAGATCGACCTGGTGGAGGCCCGATTCATCCCAGCGTTTTTGCCACTTGGCCTCGATTTCCTGATGGGCGTATTTTTCCATTGGCCTTTCGTCCTGAGTGGAATCCGAATTAGTCGTCAATCGTAAAAATATAGGTCCATCCCTCCCTTGCCGTCAAGCCCGGACGACCGGCCGGCCGGTCTCCTTGACGGAGCGGGCCGAACATGGGAAAACCTCGGAGGACAAATCGCGGGGGTCGGCG
>JAHJDS010000334.1 GCA_018812395.1 Pseudomonadota bacterium | reverse complement strand
ATTTATCTCTGGCAGCATCTTTAATTTGGTCGATCCAGGCACCAGTATTATGGTCTGTTATCGCTAATGCTTCTAAACCAGCAGAAACAGCTGATTCGACGAGGTCCTCTGGTGTGATCTCGCCCCTAAAGCAGCTAGAGGCCGGAGTATGTACATGCAAATCTGCCTTAACCAGCCGGAGGCCTCTTCCTGCCATGATCTCCCTCACTGTTAAGGCTTATGGTTTCAATAAATATATACCTTGCGCACGGGCTCAACGGCTCGGGCTAAGGCTCCTCAAGAGCTACTACTTTTTTGCCTCAGAAGCGGGCCTCGATAGCTCCCACTTATTCGGCCCGTCCCCAAGTAAATACTAAAAAGCTGAAAAGCACAAGGCTCGCTTCCGCCATGGGGCTCCAGCTCCCTCTTTGTCCTTTTCGCCCAGGCCCTGCCTGGACCCGCTTTAGCCCTACGGGGAACCTCGAAATGACAGGCGCACAAACCTGATTGGAAGTCGTACGGAGGTGAAAAAAATGTTGAAAATTCGGCAGCCACTGGCTGAAGAGGTCTGGCGGGCACTGAAGGGATACCTGGAGGGTAGGGACCTGGACGACCGGGAAATCTGGCTTCTTGGCCAGCTTGACTAGGCTGAATGGTTATTCGTCGTACAGCCTGAATCCCCTTTCTTTCAGTTCCTCGAAGGCCTCCCTTCTAATTTTTCCGAATGCCACGCTGAGGTGGAAATCTCCAAGCTCGCCCTCAGGGCAGGCTTCGCTGTAGTTCCTGGCGAACCTGAAGCACTTCATATGGGGCTCCCGGTACAGGTCCAGAAACCAAATGCCCTCGTCTTCGTACTCGTCTCCATGTTTTTTGAGGTTCTCCCCGACTATTTTCTCCGGATCAAGAATCTCGTGGAAGATTGGGAAATCGTAACCCGAATCACTGACCAGTATTTCATCTGCCCGGCTTTTCTCTTGCCAGGGCTGAACCCGTACATCGGCGGCCGCCCTGGCCTCTTGCTCCGCCTCCATCATCTCCTCGAAAGAATCGTAGAAAGTAACCTTTACCATGCAACATCACCGTTCCTCGTCGTCTTCGCCAACGGTAGTCCTCGGACCGCCGATTGGCCGCCCCGGCCTCCTGGCAATCATCCTCCTGACCTCCTTGACCCATTCCGGCAGTTCATTCCCTCTCATGGGTCACCCCTCGACAGGCCTGAATGCAAATACCCTCCCCCGGACCCTGGCCCTTTCAGCAGCAATCAACTTCAGGCCGGCCATTTTCTGCATGTACAGGGAGAAGGTCCTGCTGGCAATGGCTTTCCAGTTACGTGACCGGCATTTGTCTAAGTATGTCTTGAAAAGTTCTGGGGAGGTGATCCCCGGACTGCCCTTGATGATCTCGTAAAGCAACCGGTGGTGTTCGGTGAGCCGTTTCAGCTCGTAGGTCCTCCTCAGGCCGCCGGTGTCCGAAAATCCCTTGTCCACATGGACCCCATTCAACTTGATTGCCCCTTCTGCCTCGGCGTACACGGCTGCGTTCCGAAGCGTGTGGATCGCCACCCGAGCATCACCGAGCGCTCGCCTGGATACCAGTTTAAGGACACTGGAATCCCAGGCCTCCGGATGCAGAGCGATTGAGGCCCGCTGCCTTAAAATCTCGGCCAGCTCACCGGTCGTATAATTGTCGAAAGATAGCACCTGGGGGCTTAGCCGTGACTTGACCCTTGGTTCAAGTGCCAACAATGGATACCTGCTCTCGCTGATACAGATCAGCCCAACCTTCCCTATGGAGAGGAGGTTGTAGATCATGCTGTTACGCTCCCTGGAGGGGACGAAATCAACTTCATCCAGGACGATCAAAAAGGGCCTGTTCTTGATCACTCTCTCAAGCTGCTGGAGCTTTACCGTGGTGTCCCGCGCATCCCCGAATCCTCGGCGCATCTGGTTGAGCATGAAATCAAGTACTGAGTAAAAAGAGTTGTATTTCCAGCAGTTTACGTACACTCCCCCCACACCTGCCTGGTCGCTGATCTCCTTCAAAACATAGCAGGACACGGTAGTCTTGCCCGTCCCTGGGCTCCCGTGCAGCCAGACATTCATCGGCTTCTGCCCCTGCAAGGTGGGGGAGATGCAGCCCTGTAATTCCTTTATCTGAGAATCCTTGGCGATAATCGTTTCTGGCATGTAGGATTCGCTCAGAACCTCCTTATCCAAAACTATCCCGTTATCTTCCCGGCTAGCCATGTTGATTAATTATCTGGTCATTTTAAAAAGAACGGCTCCAAGATTTGCCCAACTTGCCCTTAAAATTAAATTATTCCTTTGATCTTGGAGCGCTGTTGACCTTGATGCACCGCACCTCATCAAACCCATTTTCCAGGCATTTCTTGACGTTACTGCCCACACAGCTTTTGCCGGTCTCAATCTCCACCGCCACTTTCCGCCCATCCTTGAAGCAGGCCAGGTCCACGGTCTTGCCGCCGCCAATAGGATACTCCTTGACTACCTCCCATCCCTTCGATCTGTAATCCTCAGCCAGCTTCTTCTTCCTGAACTCGTGCTCCGGACCACCGGCCCTCCGGGCCTGCACCTCCTCTCCCAGGGCTTCGAGGGCCTTCCGTCCTTTCGACGTGAGCCGAAGATGCCGAATCCTAGCCTTTCCCGTGGAAACGCTGCTACTGGCCAGATATCCCTGGCCTACCAGCCAATCCTTTGCCCGGTTGCCCTGGTAGTTGTTAAGGCTGACCCTCTCATACCGCTCGGTTACGGCCGAGGCAGGATGTTGGCCCACATCAACCAAGAGGAGCCGGGCGTTCTCCGGCACATCTTCCTTGATATCATCAACGGACTCCTTTTCTGGTTGATCCTCCGCCTCCACCTTTTTCTCCACAGGTTCCTCATCCGGCCGGCTCGCCCAGAATCCCCGCATGGCCGCCACAACGTCCCCGTCTGTCACCACTCCCTTCTTAATCCTGACCAGCGGGAACCGGACCAGAAACGGCTCGAACCACCGGCCCTGCAGCTTCACCATTGCCCAACCAATCTCAAGCTTCCCCAGGTACCGGGCTCTCTTCGTGTCCAGCAGAAGCGAGTCGGCAATCATGCTGATGTCCGACCGGTGCTTGAGGTTGCCGACGATTGTTGTGTACGTGTTTCCCAGGGCGGGCTTGCTGATCAGGCTGGGGTGCTGGTCAAGCAGGATCACGGACTCTCCCAGCTCCCTGATCTCCCTGAGAATGATGTCCGTCACCGCCTCCTCTCCGGACATCTCCTGCTTCTTCCTGAGAAGGATGTGGTGCGCCTCCTCGATCAGGATGGCGTGCTTGAAGACCTCCCTGTCCGGCTGGCCCATTCGGTAGTGGTGTATCCACAGCAGCAACGCCTCTATCAGAAAGGTCTTGTCCGTGTTACACAGACCGTCCAACTCCAGGATAACGTTCTTCTCCAGCAACTCCTGAATGGGCAGAGGCTCTCGCCTGTTGAGAATACTCCCCATCTCACCGTAGCAGAGCACGCCCACGGCCCGCATGGCCGAGTCCATCCACTGTGCCGCCCTGCCTTTCACCTTTCTGCTCTCCAGCCATGTTTTCACATCCTGCAGAGTAGGCCACTCCTTTTCCTGTCCTGAATAGACGCCGGCCTGCCGGTAGACAGAGTCAATGGCTTCCTGAAGAAGGAAGGCCACGCCTTCACCAAGGAATAGACTGTGCTGGGCAATGGCGATCAGCTTCTTCAGCCACGCCCGAGGCGGGGTGCCGGGGGGAGGGATCAGTGGATTGAAGGAAAACTGGGATATGGGCCTACCGGCAGTAAATACCAATATCTCCTTTTCCGGCAATAGAGCCAGTAGGTCCCGGTAGTTCCTCTTCCAGTCAAAGACCAGGAAAGGCTTTCCCGAACTTAGCAGGTTCAGCAGTATCAGAAAGCCGACGTTGGTCTTTCCCCATCCGCTCCTGGAAAATATCCCTACATGCTGAACCCACTCCCTCTCCCTGAGCCCGAACTGGTAGAACTTCTGCCGGCCGTAGTGCACCACACCCAGCGGGTACTCGCCCTTGACCTTGGCCTCCGCTGGCGGCTCCAGCAGGACCTCCCTCTCCTCATAAGTCTCGGAAAGCCTCCGTGCCAGGCTCAGGCGCATAGAATCCTCGATGGCCTTCTTGCCGGCCGCGTCAGCCAAGATGTACTCCCTCCACAGCCTGTCTAAATCCATCCCCGCAATCGGCTTCAGCTTCCTAAACACTTCCTCAATCTTCATATCTTCCCTCTTTTTTCTGGACCCCTTAGAAGCCTGAAAACCGTCCTCGCCGTCCAACAGGACCTAAAAACACAGCCCATGCCCTGATCACCCCTGAGAGACCATCTTCTCGGTCGCCCTGAGAGACTTGTATTCCATGAGCAGCTTCCGGCGCTCCTTTTTCAGTCCCGCAATGTCCGTGAAGGCCCTCTGGCTCTGGGACCTCATCTCCCGGTAGATACTGAGCAGCTCCCTCTCCAGCGCTGTCCTTCGAAAATCAACCGAAGGCTTGTCCCCCCAGTGCCAGCGGTCGAACTGCCTTAGCTTGAAGCCTATCCAGTTGCTCTCTCCCTGCAGGGCTCCCTTGAATGCCCTGCTCATTCCGACCCTGAGCCCGATCTCTAGATCAATCTCCTCAATCGCCTCTCTCAGGATGGCCAGGCGCTCTTCGAATGTACCTGACAGGGCTTGACCTATGTCCGAACCATCCTCCTCAGGAGGCCCGTAGGCTTCGTCTGACGATGCCTGTTCCACCAGGTAGCTATGGTACGGGAATTCCACATCTTCAAGTTCTTGGGCGTGCTGGGTTTCAGACATGAAAAGGTAGGGGTATTATCAAATATATCAGCCTGATATGCGAAATGCGGGTTAGGCAAATAATCCCCTCCTGATCTAGCTCATTTTATAGGTTGACAGCCACACGGAAGACTAGTATCTTAAGGAATACGCCCACGTGTAACCTCACCAACATAAGGACACAAATGATGTCTGACTCGCCTAGAGCAAAGCCCCGTAGCTCTCTCGACGAACGTCAAGATCGCGTCTATAGGCAGTTACTTCAGATTGGGCCAGGGCCAGCGGCTTTTTTCTTTGATGCATGCACCTTAATGAGTAGTCAGATTCCAGTACAATCAACTTCGCACCTTGTCGGCCACATGGTCCGTGAAATAGAAGGCGCGATTAGAGATGTTCTTATGGCGGTAGATATTGAGCAGAAATCGGAATCTGACGACAAGACCGAATCTAATCATAAACAAAGAATACGAGATATCCTTAACAGGCTGGCAATACCAGCAGACAATGACGTGGCCGTTTCATGGCTGGCTATGGCAAAATCGTTTCATGGAATAGCACACCGAACCAATCTGGATCCCCCACGCCCTTTGGATAATGAGTTCAAAGATTTTTGGCACCGTTTTATTGACATCCTAGATATCGTTTTGGACAAATCTCAAGCAAATTTCAATATGTGGCTAAATGATATTGATAACATCTTAGCGAGAGGTCAACTAACTAAAAAGGATATCGGATTAATTTATAAAAGAGTACCTAATTCCTTTGTCGCATATAATCACCTTTTCAGCAACTTGAACGACCCAAAGATATTATCAATGAAAAAGGCAAGAACGTTCTTTAAATCAATACCTGTTAAGAGAGAGGATGGAGGATTTCCGCCCTGGCCCCAATCAGGCTACATAGCAAGAATGGCCAAAAGTAGTGTGGCTTCGGTTCAACAGGATGTTTTAAAACTAATACTGGGCCTTCCGGAAACTGATAATCCATGGGTGCAAATGGACTTATTAGATGCCGGATTGGCCTTGCCTAGTGATTTGGCTGCAAGGATGAAGCAACTAGTTACGAGATGGATTGAATCCGATTACACCCACATGACCGCTCGTAGGCTTGGAAAGTTTATGGCCCATCTGGCTGCAGGAGGCGAGCTAGATGCGGCCTTTTATGTGGCTAAATGCCTTTTAAAGGCAACCCCGTTAGCGGAGAAACAGGCCGATAGTAGACTCAAAAGAATTTTTGCTCGGCAACGCCAACCGGTAGGCAACCTAGATTTCCATAATTACGAGATTATACTCAAAGAAAATTGTCCAATTCTCTTTCAAGCCGATCTTCACCGCGGATTTTCTTTAATCTGCGACTTATTGCAGGACAGACTAGATTTTACAGTACACGGAGACAACGCTGACGGTAGTGGAGATAATTCACATTTTTGGAGGCCGACAATTGCAGATGAGGGGCGGAAATATTCCCGTCCTGTTGAGAATCTGCTCGTGTCCGTATGCAGGGACCTCGCTAGCAATTTGGTACAATACGATCCTGCAACTGCACCTGATATTATTTCCAGTCTTGAGCAACGACGGTGGGACATATTTGTCCGTATGGCATTGTACGTTCTATCTCTTTGCGCAAGCCACTATCCTGATCTGGTTCAGAATAGATTGCTAAACAAAGTGTTATTCGACGCTGCTGAGTGGAAAAGGGAGTATCTTGATCTAGCTGAAGCCGGTTTTGGTTTACTAGATTCGCAAAACCAAGAAACAATCATTGACTGGATAGAAAACGGCCCCAATATGAATGAGTATAAAACTCATTACCAGGAGGCTTACGGAGAAGAAATTTCGGATAAATTGGAGAAGGAATATTGTGATAGCTGGCGTTTGGCAAGGGCATTTCGCATTCGAAAGTATTTATCGTCTGATTGGCAGTTAGAGTGCAGAGAATTGGTAAAACGTTACGGACGCCCATCGGCTCCACGTGATACTACAGGAGTGATTAGATGGGGGGATATTAGCCCACTTTCTAAAGCAGAGTTGCTGAGTCTCAACACCTGGGAACTCCTGGACTACTTAGTGAAATGGCAACCAGACCACCCATTTACTGCTCCCTCTAAATCAGGACTAGCCAAGCAATTGGAAGAAGCGGCAGCCGAAGCCTCGTGGAAATTTTCATCAATAGCGCATTTGTTTAAAATTGTACCCCCTAATTATGTGTCTGGACTACTCAGTGGCCTCGGTCAAGGCGCTAAACAGGGGAAGTTAGTAGATTATGGACCTGTGCTGGACTTGATACTGTGGATTGCAAAAAATGGACATGATGGACCTAATATTGCCTCTGAATCCGGAGATGAATGGTCCACTGTAAAATGGAGTTGGACAAGAAAGGAGACAATACGTTTTCTTGGTGAACAATTGGACCGAACAACATATGGAATACCTTACACTTTTCGAAAAAAAGCATGGGACGCAATAGAAGTATTTATTTGGGATAATGAACCAGAAAGGGGCAACGAAAAAGAATATGGGGACTCGTATCTAATCGCGAGCATGAATGGTAATCGTAGTTTGGCGTTAATGGCAACAACACAATATATGTTCTGGGTGCGACGGCATAACCAAAAAAGAAACGGAGATTCTGACTTTGCGGGTATGCCAGAGGTACAGCGAGCCTTAGAGGAACATCTTGATATAAATCTAGACCCTTCACCCGCAGTTCGCTCGGTTTACGGGCAGAGGATTCCCTGGATAAGATTGGAGGCTCCAAAATGGGCAGAGGATAATCTACCTTTGATTTTTCCTGCAGACAAAAAACAATCTGAATATTGGCTGGCAGCTTGGGAGGGGTATATCCTCCAGTGCGATCCGTTTAATGATGTCCTTCCTTTATTAATGCAACAATATGCTTTGGCTGTGAAACT
>JAHJDS010000333.1 GCA_018812395.1 Pseudomonadota bacterium | reverse complement strand
GCGTCGAGGAGTTCAGGGTCGCTCAGGGCGTTGCGGCCGTCCGCGTGGCGCAGCACCGAGGCCAGGGTGAAGGGACCGACCACCTGGCCCTTGACCCACCCCATGGACGGAGGGTCTGTTTCCAGGCGCCGCAAAAAGGCGTACAGGCCCGAGCCGAATTCTTCGCTGATGGCGAACGCTTCGGAGGCGCCGGCAAATACCTTTTCATAAAAGCCGGCCAAGGCGTCGGCCCGATCGACGTCTTTGTCGACGCTCAGCGAGCGGTGGTTCAGATCGACCTTGATCAGCGGCAGGCCTTCGGTGTACTGGATGGCCATGTCCTCGGCGGGCCGGGCCGCGCTGAGCTGGGGCCAGTAGGGGATGGTGCAGTATTCCCGGATCAGGTCCACGGCCTCGTTCGGATCATCGAACGGGACGCTGCCCACGCCCGTGACCGCGAAATGCGGCCGGAAATCGCTTGTCGAGGACAAAACGGCCTCCTGCACCCGTTCCCCACACGTCCGCGATGGTTATCTGAGGCGATGCGACCCGGCGCCGGCTGGGGCGAACGAGACCGTCTATTTGGCGCGCTCGATATAGTCGCCCGTCCGGGTGTCCACCCGAATCTTTTCTCCGACGCCGATGAACAGCGGCACCTGGACCACGGCCCCGGTCTCGAGGGTGGCCGGCTTGGAGCCGCCCGAGGCGGTGTCGCCCTTGACGCCCGGTTCGGTCTCGGTGATCTCGAGTTCGACGAAGAAGGGTATCTCGACGCCGATGGGGACCTCGTTGTGAAACAGGATTTTCACCTCGACGCCCTCGACCATGAACCGGGCCTCGTCAACGATCGACTCGGCCGGCAGAGGCACCTGGTCAAAGGTCTCCAGGTCCATCATCACCAAGTTGTCGCCCTCGCGAAAGAGGTACTGCATCTCCTTTTCTTCGAAGTCCGGTTTGCCCACCTTGGCGCCGGACTTGAAAGTCTGATCCACCACCTGTCCGGTGGCCAGGTTTTTCAGCTTGGTCCGGACAAAAGCGCCGCCCTTGCCCGGCTTGACGTGCTGGTGTTCGACGATGACGTACAGCTTGCCGTCGATCTCGATTTTCAATCCTCGTCTGAACTGCGCGGTCGCATACATATCGTTCCTTTCAGGTCTGCAATTTGGCCAGCCAGTCCTCGAGGACGCCGATGACCTGACCCTTGAGTTCGGGCGGCAGATTGGCCAGGGCCTCGATTTCCGGCGAGGTCTCCGTCGGCCGGCCAATGGGTCGGCCCTCCAGTTCGGCCAGCCGGCCCCGGTATTGTTCGTTGTCGGACTCGGCGGCCAGAAGTTTACGGTAGACCTCGGCGGCCCGCTCGAGGTGGCCTTGCTGATGGTACAACTCGGCCAGGGTGGCCGTGGGGGCCGGCGTCGAGATTCGGGACTCGCCCCGTTGGGGCGCGTCCGCGAGACCCGCCACCAGGTCGCGGGCCTCGTCGTTGTCGGGGTTCAGGGCCAGATAGGCCTCGGCCGCCGGGCGGGCCCGGTCCGGCCGACCCTCCTGCTGAAGGAGCCGGGCCAAACTTTTGAGGACTCCGGCTTCCTGGACCAGATACTCCACGGCTTTTAGGAGGGTCTTCTCCGCGCCCGCAACGTCCCCCTGGGCCCATTGGGCCCGGGCCAGGAGGTGCCGTCCGGTGATGTAGTCCGGATGCACCGCCAATCCGTCCCAGCAAATCCGCACCGCGTCGTCGGCCCGGTCGCTGGTCAGGTAGAGTTCGGCCAGCCGGACGAAAATTGACCGGGATTTGTCCCGGGACCACAGTTGTTCGAGCAGGCTGACGGTCTCCGGGTCGGAGGATGACGTTTCCGGGGCCAGGTCTTCCGGGCTCATGGCGTCCCCTGGGGATTGCGGCGTCGGGGCTTGTCCGCCGGGAATAGAAAAATGATCTCATCGGGCCTGACCAGGGGCGTCAGTTCCCGCCGGATGGTCTTGAGGGTGAACTCGGAGTTTTTCCCCAGCCGGACGATGCGGCGGACCAGGTCCTGATTACGGGCCGCCAGGCGCCGGTTTTCGAGGGCCATCCGGCGGACCTCGGCCCGCTTGGCCACCATGTCCGACAGGCCCTTGTGGCCGAACCAGAGCACCACGGCCAGGCCGGCGGCCAGGGCCAGCAGGAACAGTATGCCCGGGCGACGTCTCATCGGATAGCCCTGGGTTGGTCCACCGCTTGAGGCCAGGCCTCGAGCACGGCCCGGGCCAGGTCGGCAAAGGCCCGGCCCGGGACCGAATCGGGCTCCTCGAGCACCAGGGGGCGTCCGGCGTCGGCGGCGGTCACCATCCGGGGCAAAAAGGGGATCGAGGCCAGGAACGGCACGTCCATTTCCACAGCCAGGCGTCGCCCGCCGCCGGAGCCGAACAGGGCCATCGGGTGACCGCATTTCTCACAGGCCACGGGACCCATGTTCTCGACGATGCCCAGGACCGGCATGTCCAGGCGGCGACAGAAGGTGATCGAGCGCCTGACGTCGGCCAGGGCCACCTCCTGGGGCGTGGTCACCACCACCGCCCGGACGCCGGGCACGTTATGGGCCACGGCCAGGGGCTCGTCGCCCGTGCCGGGGGGCGAGTCGATGACCAGTTCGTCCAGCCGACCCCAATCCACGTCGGCCAGAAACTGCCGGATGAGGGCGATCTTTTTCGGTCCCCGCCAGATGACGCTGGTCGATCGGTCCGACAGCAGGGCGGCGATGGACACTACTTTCAGCCCGCCGGCGGCCTGGATCGGCTCCAGAGTGCGGCCCTTGATCCGGAAGCGATCCTGGACCCCGACCATGACCGCCGCCGATGGGCCGTGGAAGTCGGTGTCCATCAGGCCCACCTCGCGGCCCATCCCCACCAGGGCCAGGGCCAGATTGACGGCCACCGTGGTCTTGCCCACGCCGCCCTTGCCGCTCATGACCAGGATTTTTCGGTCGATCCGGGCCAGATTGGCCTGGATGGCCAGCTTTTGTCCGGCCATGAGGGCCGCTTTGTGCGGTTCACTTCCCGGCATAACTCTTCCTTGTTCTTAACTTTTTATAACGCGGCACCGGGATTGTCAACGGCTTTGGGGTTTCGCCCGGGAGTACTCGGGCAGGAAGGCTGGTGGGGCGTTCGGGCCGGGGCACAAGGGATTACAATTCGATGGTCGCACCCTCCCGGGCGCCGGAGCATTCGGTCTCGGCCCCCAAATCGGACAAGAGCCGCCGGGCCCGGGCCACGATCTCGTCGACCACCGTGTCGTTGTGGTCCGGGTCGTGATGGGACAGGAGGACGCGCTTGACCCGGGCCTCCGCGGCCAGGCGCACGGCGTAGGAGGTCGGACTGTGCCCCCAGCCGATGTGGTCCGGATACTCCTCGTCGGTGTACTGGGCGTCGGTGATGAGCAGGTCCACACCCCGGCAGAAGTCCACCAGGGCCTGGAAACGGCGTTCGAGGTAGGCCTCGTCCTCGGCCGACAGGGCGCCGCGTTTGTCTAGCAGGGGCTCGCGGAAGGGCTCGTGATCGCCGGTGTAGACAAAGGCCCGGCCGTTTGATTCGACGCGATAGCCCACCGCCAGGCCGGGATGGTTCATGTGCATGTAGGTGATGCGCATCGGACCGATGTCCAGGTGGCCGGGGGGCAGGCCCTTGAAGTCGATGTCGGCCTCCATGTGGTCCAGGGAGACCGGAAAGTACTGGATGGCCATCTGATCGGCCAGGATCTGGGCCAGGGTCCAGGGATAGCCCTCGCAGCCGTGGATCGTGAACCTGGCTTCGGGCCGGAAACCGGGGTCGAAAAAAGGGAAGCCCTGAATGTGATCCCAGTGGGTGTGGCTCAACAGGATGTGGGTCGGCCGGGTCAGGTCCGTGCCGTTGGCCAGTATCGCCTGTCCGAGTTCCCGGATGCCGGTGCCCATGTCGAAGATGACGCGCGTGTCACCGGCCTGACACTCCAGACACATGGTGTTGCCGCCGTAGGACGAGGTCGGGCGGCCGGGGGTGGGAATCGAACCCCGGCAGCCCCAGACGGTGATGATCATGGTCCTTCTCCCGGCGGGGCCGCCAGGTCGCGGACCAGGGCGGTCAATTCCTCGTCCTTCAGCGGCTTGCGCAGCAGGGCGTCCGCCCCGGCGGCGGCGGCGATCTTTTCCTCGATGGGAAAGGTCTTGAAGCTGGTGATGATGATCCCCGGCCTGTCGTGGCCGTCCTTGATCTGATGGCAGACGCTCGTGCCCAGGAGATCGGGCAGATAGACGTCCAGCACGATCAGATCGGGTCGGTCGGCGGCCACGAGGTCCAGGACCGCCCGGCCCGTGTCCGCGGTCACCACCTCGTAGCCGAAGGCCCGCAGCAACTCGGCCATGCGCCGGCTGGTCGGTCCGTCGGTTTCAGCCACTACGGCCCGGGGGGACATGACACTCATCCGCTTGATTGGTTTACACCAACGGCCACATCGACAAAAATCGTGACCATTAATCCCTGCCCCGGATCAATGTCAAGCCCCATCCGATGACCCGGCCGCTGGGGCGCCTGGGCGAAATGCTGTTTTGCATTATCTCCCAGTTTCGGCAGTTTGTCACCTGCCCGTCACCATCCGGCCGTGCTGACCCCAAAAATGCATCACTCGTCCCCAAGGCCGGACCCGCCAACCACGGGACGGTAAACCGGGGTCAACGAGCCGATGTTCGGTCATGGTCAAGCGGCGGCCGCCCAGGGTGAAGCGGAAGTAATTGACCGTCACCGGGCGTACCTGGCCGCGTCGCTTCGAGGCGCACCAGCGGTACTCGGACGGACCGACCAGGCGGGCGGCGCGCCGCGGCCCGCAGCGGCAGGTCCGGGTCTGCGTGGTCTGGGGGGCCCCGCCGCCGCCGGCGACCAGGAACAGGACCCGGTCCTTGAAAAAGGCCTCGGTGACGTGCTCGTGGCCGTTGAGGACGGTGAAGGCCAGTCGCCGGCCACGGTATTGGCGCGCCAAGTCGATCACCGCCCGCCCGAATTTTGTGGCCCCGATCGAGACCCGGTCCTTACTGCAGGTGATGGGCGGGACGTGCCAGGTGACGAACACGTGGTTATAGCGCTTGCGGCGGGCGACCCAGGACACCACTCGACGGAGCCAGGCCACCTGGGCCTCGACCGAGACCACCGGACAACGGTAGCTCCCCTTGGGGCCGCCCATCGTCCGTCCGCCGGTGCACAGGAAGATGAACGCCGCGTTGCGAAGGGTGGTCCAATAGGTGTGGCGGCAGACTTTTTTCGGGGTGACGAGGTTGGGAAAGGCCCGGTGGAAATACCTGAGGCACGGCCGCTGGGGGGTCAGCGTGGCCCGGTCATGGGCCGTGTAAGGCGTCTCGTGATTACCGATGGCCGGCCAGAAGCGGTCCTTTTGTTTTAGACGGGATAAAAAGATTTTTTCGAACAACACCCAGTCCGGACCACAGTAACCACAGTAGATCAGATCGCCGGTGTGCACGGCCAGGGCGGCCCGGCCCTGGTTGAGCCGTCGGGCCACCCGGGCGTAGACCAACCGCCGCCAGGCCGGACAATAGCCCCGCTCGGGCCGGGCGCACTGCTTTTTGGCCAGGTAAGCCTGCCACAATCGCTTCTCGGCCGCGGCGCTGATCCCCCGGGTGTCGCCCAGGACGATGAACGACCAGGAGGGCGTCTTACTGGCCGACCAAACGCTGGGGATGTAACCCGTAGGCCGGGACCGGGCCTTGGCGGCGCAGGGGCAGACGGCCGCTGCTGGAGACCACAGTGAACCGATTAAGACCAACAACAGAACTGATCCCACGATGAGGCGGCTTGCCGTTTTCATGTTCAAACCCCGAGCTTGCGATGGCGAGTGAATTGTTTTCCGGTTCAGGCCAGCTTTCCTTCCAGCTTCTGGGCGGCGATCTGGATCGGGTTCCATGAGCCGCCAAAGGGCGGGGCGTAGGCTAGATCGAGGTACCCCACCTGGTCCACCGTCAGCCCGGCGAACAGGGCCGTGGCGATGACGTTGATCCGCTCGACCACTCCCTCGACCCCCACGCCCCGGCCGCCGAGCAGGAGGCCGGTCTTTTTGTCGGCCACCATTTCCAGCCAAATCGGTTGGGACCCCGGGTATGACCCCGCCCGGGACAGGCCCCTGATTTCGACCGAGACGGGATCGAACCCGGCCTTGGCGGCCTGATCCGCGGATAACCCGGCCGCGGCCACCTGCAGGTCAAAGACCTTGAAGCACTGGGCCCCGACCACCCCGGGAAAACGCCGGATGTTTCCGGCCGCGATGTTCTCGCCGGCGACGCGGCCCTGGCGATTGGCCACGTCGCCCAAGGGAAGCCACGTCTCCTGGTTCGAGACCCGATGATGAGTGGTGGCGCAGTCGCCCACGGCCCAGACCCCCGGCCGGGAGGTCTGTAAATATTCGTCCACCCGGATCGCCCCGGCCGCGCCCAGGGCCAGGCCGGCCGCCTCGGCCAGGGCGGTGTTGGGGCTGACCCCCAGAGCGGCCAGGACCACGTCGGCCTCGAAGACGCCCCGGTCGGTCGTGACCGCCAGACCATGGTCGGTTTTGGCAATGGCCGTCGGCCGGGTCCCGGACCGGAAGTCCACGCCCTTTTGGTCCAGGTGGTCCTTGATCTTTTGGCCGACGGACGGCCCGAACCGGCGGGCCGGTAGATCGCCCCGGTAGAGCATGGTCACCGCCATGTCCCGGAGCGAAAAGCCCTCGGCCATCTCGAGAGCGATAAACCCGGCGCCGACGACCACCGCGTGTTGGCCGTGGTTTTTTTCGAGAAACTTCCGAATGCGAACGGCGTCGGCCAGGTCCCGCAGGTGGAACACGCCCGGCAGGTCCTCCCCGGGGACTCCCAGGCGCCGGACCCGGGCCCCGGTGGCCACCACCAGATGGTCGTAGGACAGGCCCTCGCCCGAGGCCAGGACGACTTCCCGGCCCTCGAGGTCCAAGGCGGTGACCTCCGTTTCCAGACGAACGGTGATGCCCGAGGCCTCGAACTCCTCGGGCGTGCGGGCGATCAGCGCCTCGTGATCCTTGACTACGCCGCCGACGTAGTAGGGCGTCGGTCAGGCGGCGAAGGACACGAAGGAGCCTTGTTCGAGGATGGTCACCTCGAGTCCGGGACCGACCCGCTTGGCCTTGGCCGCGGCGCTGGGACCGCCGGCCCCTCCGCCGACGACCACCAATCGGCCGGCGCGTGGCTCGGTCATGGCTCCCCCCTCGTCCGGGCGGGAAAGCGTCAATCAGCCGCTTCCTCGACCTTGATCTTGGTCAGCTTCCGTTTCTTCTTCTGCGAGCGCTCGACCTCTTTATCGATGGCCTCGATGCGGCTTTCCAGGAGCGACTTGGCGGCCAGCAGGACCTCCTTGCGGGCGCTGAGCATGTGCCGCCGGAAGGCCGACCGGCCACCCAGCAGGTCGTCCAGCAGTCCGAAAAAATCGCCCACCGGGCACAAGCGCTCCCGGGATTCGATGTCCTCGACCTTTTCCTTGGTCTTTTTCTGAGGGCTCATCCGGTCCTCCGTTCTCTCTTGGCCGGGGCCGGCGGGCCGCCTCGGACGTCAGCCGTCCGGGGGGCGGTCCCCGGCCTACTCGAAGGTAATGCTGAGACGGTCCTCGTCGATCTTGGCCCCCGAGGGCTCCCGGGAGGCCATGTGCCGGGGCAGCAGGATGTGCTGGCGGAAATTGCCGATGCGGATGATCAGGTCCTCGCCCCGGTTGGCCAGTTCCACGTCGTCCGAGACGACGAACGGCAGATGCACCTCCAGCCGGTAGCAGCCGTTTTCCTTTTCAAAGCGATAGGGCGGCCGGCTGAACAGAACGTCGGTCGGGTCGTGAGTCTGATACAGCTCGCGGCCCAGCTTGGCCAGGGCCTCGGGTCCGACGACCTCGTTCTCGTAAAAGGGCACCTCGAACATGGGCACCGGCGCAAAGCATTCCTTGGCCTGCTCGATGTGCTCGAGTTGGGCCTGCCGCCAGTTCTCGAAGTAGCCCTCGGCCGCCCGCGCGGGCAGGACCCGATTGATGATCACGGCGTCGATGGACATGTGGTACATGCAGAAGTACATGAACGCCCGCTGAGTCTCCCGGAGCACGATCTTCTCCGGGTTGGTCACCAGCCGGACGGTGGTCATCGCGGGGTCGGTCAGGACCTTTTCCACGCCTTCCAGGCGCTCGAACAGGCGTTCCAGGGCGTCGAAGTAGTCGTCCTCGGGCAGGGGCACGTCGGTGAAGCGCTTCAGGACCGGCCGGGCCAACTTGGCCACCCGGCGCTCGATCTGGAACAGCTTGCGCATGTACCACTCCAGGGCCGTGGGGATGGACACGAACCGGAGCGACTCGCCGGTGGGGGCGCAGTCCAGGACGATGACGTCGTATTTGTTCTGCCGCAGGTAACGGTTGATATAGAGCAGGGCCGAGACCTCCTCCATGCCCGGAAGGACGGCCAGCTCCTCGGCCAGGACCTCGTCGAGGCCGGTGACGTTGAGTAACGTAGCGAAGTAGCGGTAGACCTCGCCCCAGTTCTTGTCGATCTCCTCGACGACGTCGATCTCCTGGATGGACAGGTTGTCGGCCACCTCCACGGGCCGGCCCTTGTTCTTGTCCATGAGACGGCGGTCGAGGTCAAAGGCGTCGGCCAGGGAGTGGGCCGTGTCAAGGCTCATGATGTGAGTTTTTAAGCCCTGTTCGGCCGCGGCCAGGCCGGTGGCCGAACTGATCGAGGTCTTGCCGACACCGCCTTTGCCGGCGAAGAGGATGATGCGCATTTTTTTCTCCTTGGCGCCCGGGGGCGTTTTCCCTGGTTAATCTTACGGGAGATCGGCTGCCGAGCGCAACTCAATTAACCGTTTAGTTAGATGGTAACCCATCGGCCGGGCCAAAGGCAAATTTAATTAACTGGATGGTTAACGAGGCGGGAGGCACGCTGGGCCGGAATTTTTCCAAAGCAGGACGATCAACGAAAATCAATCAATTTCAAGATGATATAACAGCCAGTCTCTTCAGGCCGATTCGGGGATGGGGTCTAGATCCTCTCGAACAGGAATTCCCGGAGGCCGCTCTTGAGGACGAACGACTTGACCGGCCGGAACCCCAGGAGGAATCGTTCCAGGGTTCGGCTGTGGCGAAAGGTGAAGTCAAGACTCAGGTGGGCCTGGCGTCGCAACGTGATCCGATAATCCGGGCCCACGACAAAGGAGTGCACCGGCGGCGCGTCGACTTCGGGCAGACTGAATATCAGCAACAGCCCCTGAGGCGCCAGCAGTTTGTGGCAGACATCAATGAACGCCGGGACCTCTTCGTCAGGCAGCCGGTCGATCAAATCCCACAACAGCAGGCCCTGGAAGTGCTGGGGCGGGTAATCCAGCGGCTTCCACAACGCGTCTTGGTCGGTGCCGCGAGGCAGTTTACGGTCCAGGTGTTGGAACAGATCACAGATGTAGAGCTGCGTCACATGGTGGGCGAAAAAGGTGATGTTCTGGCCGCAGACCGGGCCGACGTCCAGGGCCCGGCTGTTATCGAGGCGACCCAGTCGCTCGAGGAACAAAGGCAGGGTGTGACAGGTGAACGGGGCCCTCCAGGGGACCGGTCCGGGCCCCGAGACCCTGGACTTGTCTGCGGCCACGATAGCGGCCACGTCCCCCTACCTCATCTTTGGCCCGGGAGAGGCGGCGGCCTGAGTGGCGTTGGGCTTGTCCGCCGGTGGGGGCGTCGAGGTGGTTGACTGCGGCTTGGCCGGCTCGGGGGCGGGCCGGGCGGTCGGGGTGGCTTGCACCGGCGCGGCCTGGGGCGCCCGTTCCATCTCAATGACCGCCTTGAGATAGGCGCCATCCTCGACCGAGATGCCCTTGGCCCTGATCTCGCCGGTGAAATCGGCCTCCTTGGTGATTTGGACCTTGCCCGCGGCGCTGATATTGCCTGACAGCTTGCCGCTGACGGTGACGTTGTCGGCCTTGATTTCGGCCTCGACTTGGCCCTTGGCCCCGATGGTCAGGTGGTGCTTCTGCAGTTCGACGATCCCCTTGACCGAACCCTCGATGACCAGGTCTTCTTCGCCGCGGATATCGCCGTCGATGCTGATGTGCTGACCAATAGTGGTTTTCCCCTTGGGAGCGCTGTCGGCCATGGTCCTTGACTCCTTGGTATAGGGACCGCCAATACTCGGGCCGCCGACGGGTGGGCCGCCCGCAGGTTTTCTGTCTTGACTTTTTCTGAGCATGGGTCTTCCCCCGGACAAGATATTTGTCTATACCCCAGCCACCATAGCACGAACTCACGAGCCAAAACAAGGCCGAACCTCGGACCGTCATAAAAAACTTGCCCCCTATCGGCCCCGGCCCCTAAACTGGTCATGGATTGCCACCTCATGGTCCCCTAACACCGCCCCTGAGGTCCAAAGCTTGATGGATCGTCGCACTTTTTTAGGCCTGTGGCCCATGCTGACCGTGGCCGGGGCCGGTTGGCCCTGGCTGACGGCCGCCACGGCGGTCGAGTCCGCGTCCGGGGACCGGACCTCGACCAGGATCCTTCTCGACGGCCGGCCGCACGTCGGGCGCCGCTTTGACGGCGAGCGGATGAGATATCGTTGCGGGTTCTTCGTCTTCCCCCATGCCGCCGACGCCCAGGTCAGCTTTCGGATGCTGGACGACCAGCGCTGCCGGGCCGTGCTCCGGGGCCGGACCCGCGGGATCATCGGCCTGATCACCCTGTACCGCGAGGACCGCTACATCGCCGACATGCGTCTGGTCGATGGCGGCCGGCGACTTCAAAGCGTCAAGCTCCACGAGCTGGTCAACATCGGCCGGATGCGCGACCGCAAGGTCCACCTCTACGATCAGCGAAAGCGGGTCGTCATTGAGAAGACGATCGACGTCGGCACGGGCCGGGTGAAGCACGTCAAATCCAAGGCCATGCCGCCGGCCGGGCCCTGCGACGATTATTTGACCGCTTTTTACAACTTCCGCAACGGCGTGTACGGTCCCTTGGAGCCTGGCCGGGAGTATCACATCCAGTCCAATCCCCACGGCTATCTCAAGCAGGTGGACATCGAGGTGGCCACCCCGGCCGAGGCCCGGGCCAAGCGGCCGCGGGTCCGTTACGGCCTGGACTGGCACTGGCTGCTCAAGGTGAAGCTGGACAAGAAGTTTCTACATTCCCGGGACGGGGTGTTTCAGGGCTGGCTGGCCAAGGACGGCCTGCCCGTGGGCGGCATTATCCCTGACGTCAAGATCTTCGGCGACGTCTGGGGCTATCTGGCCGAGCGCCGGCCGCCGAAACGCGAGCGGGGGTGAGGCCTTCGCCGGAGTGGGAAACGGTGCAAACGTGCTTGTGTTTCGGGAAATGAATGATCGGCCTGACAACAGAGATAAAAAGGCGATGAAGCGCATCTTTTTTCGAATGAGACTTCTTTGATGATCAGGATCGGACTGTAACCAAACAGACGATAATCATCGCCCTGGCTCGGATTGGCTTGAAGCGATTTATTGACTTGCCCCCCGGTTTGAGGTTATCACGGGCCAGGAGGATTTTTACGTGCCAAACATGGAGCGCTATCCGGAACACGTTCGGCCCTTTCTCATCCCCGAGCCGGCCGGGGACATGGTCTACGTCTGCCTGGACTGCGGCCAGACCCATCCCACGGACGACCTGCTCTACACCTGCCCGGGCTGCGGCGGGGTGCTGCTCATCGAGGATCGAGACTTCGACCGACTCACAAAGATCCCGGGCCGGACCTGGCAGGACATCTTCGACTTCCGCCGGACCCTCAACCACCCCGGGCTACGCGGCGTTTTTAATTATCACGAACTGGTGGCGCCCAATGTCCCTTTAGAGGACGTCATCTACTTAGGTGAAGGCCACACCCCGATCATCCAGGCCAACGAGGCGCTGGCGGCCGAAGTCGGCCGGACCTTTTATTTCAAGAACGACGGCCAGAACCCGTCGGCCTCGTTCAAGGACCGAGGTATGGCCTGCGCCCTGTCGTGTCTGAATCACCTGGTCCGGTCCAAGAATCTAGGCAAGGTCCTGGCCGTGTGCGCCTCGACCGGCGACACCTCGGCCTCGGCCGCGCTCTACGCCGCGTATCTGTCCGACAAGGTCGCCTCGGCGGTGCTGTTGCCGGCGGGCAAGGTCACCCCGGCCCAGTTGGGCCAGCCCCTGGCGGCCGGGGCCCGGGTGTTCGAGATCCCGGGCGTGTTCGACGACGCGATGAAGGTCGTCGAGGAACTGAGCGACAACTATCACGTCGCCCTGCTCAACTCGAAGAACGCCTGGCGCATCCGGGGCCAGGAGACCTATTCGTACGAGGTCGCCCAGTGGTTCGACTGGGACGTCTCGGACAAGGCCGTGTTCGTGCCCATCGGCAACGCCGGGAATATCACCGCGGTCATGGCCGGCTTCCTGACCCTAATCAAGCTGGGGATCATCGACGGCCTGCCGCGGATCGTGGGGGTCCAGTCCGAGCACGCCGACCCGGTGTACCGGTATTACCTGGAGCCGGACGAGGAGAAACGGGTCTGGCAACCGGTGACGGTCCGGCCGTCCGTGGCCCAGGCGGCGATGATCGGCAACCCGGTGTCCATGCCCCGGGTGATCCGGCTGGTGAGGGAGTACAACCAGCGGGCCGGCCAAAAGAGGGTGAACGTCGTTCAGGTCACCGAGCAGGCGATCATGGACAACATGCTCCTGGCCAACCGCAACGGCCACATCGTCTGCACCCAGGGCGGCGAGTGCCTGGCCGGGCTGAGACGGGCCCATGCCGACGGCGTCCTGTCGGCCGGGGAAGAGGCCGTGCTCGACGCCACGGCCCACGCCCTCAAGTTCGCCGACTTCATGCAGATGTACTTTGACGACGCCTTTGATCCGGCCTTCGGGATCACGCCGCGTGAGGAGCTGAAGAACAGGCCGGAGTCGATCGCGCCGGAGGTCGAATGTCCGGCCCCGGGCCGACCGCTCGAGGACGAAAAATTCCGGGCCTTTGTCGAGGCCACGGCGGCGATGGTGGCCCGGAAACTCGGTCTGAGGAAGAAATGAGCGACACCCCGATCAGAAACGACGGCTCTCTGAACGACGACGGCTATTGTTTCGCCTGCGGACCTGAAAATCCGATCAGCCTGGGCATGCGGGTGACCTACGGCCCGGAAAACTCGGCCCGGTGTGAGATCACCCTCGATAAACGCTACCAGGGCTGGCGGGAGGTCATTCACGGCGGCATCGTGACCACGCTTTTGGACGAGATCATGGCCCACGCCATAATCTATCACGTCGGCCAGTCGGTGACGACCGGAATCGAGGTCCGCTACGCCAAGCCGATGCCGGTCAACCGGCCGGTGGTGGTCGAAGGCCGGGTCGAGGAGCGGCGGCGGCTGATCCGCTGCACGGCCCGGGTGACCGACGCCGAGGACGGCACGGTCCTGGCCACGGCCAAGTCCAATTTCATGCTCCTCAAGGCCAACGATTCCTAGATGGGGTCTTCCGCCCGGCTGCGCCTGATCACCGTGGGTCAGGTGCGGACCCCGCATTTCAAGGCCGCCCTCGAGGACTATGCCGGCCGCATCAACCGCTTCGTGTCGTTTACCGCCGAGTCCGTGGCGTCCGTGGGCCTCAAAAAGGAGGGGCCGGCGGATATAAAACGGGCCAGGGCCGAGGAGGGGCGGCGGGTTATAAAGCGGATTTCCGGGCAGGACACGCTGGTCGCCCTGGACAAGGGCGGGCGCTCGCTCGATTCCGAGGCCTGGGCCGACTGGCTGGGCCGGCGGCTGGAAGAGGGCGACCGGCTCTGTTTCGTCGTCGGCGGGGCCTGGGGCCTGGACGGGTCGGTGTTGGACCGGGCCCGGTGGCGGATATCCCTGGGGCCAATGACCTTGGCCCATGAACTGTGCGCCGTGGTGTGCAGCGAGCAGCTCTTCCGGGCCCTGACCATTTTGAGGGGCGTGCCTTACCACAAGTGAAGGAGGGATTCGCGAATGGAGATCGACCGCGTGGCCGTGGTGGGCATGGGGACCATGGGCCGCCAGATCGGGATCGTCTCGGCCAGGGCCGGTTATCCGACGGCCATGGTCGATGTGTCCCCTGAGCAGGTGGACCGGGGCAGCAAGAGCATCGAGTCCTGGCTGGACGGCCAGGTGAAAAAGGGGAAAACAGGCCCCGAGACCAGGGAGGCGATCCTGTCCCGGATCACCGCGAGTACGGATTTCGATTCGGCCCTGGAGCGGGCCGACCTGATCATCGAGGCCGTGCCCGAGGATATAGCGCTCAAGAGGGAGGTGTTTAGGCGGATGGACCAGTCGAGCCCCGACCGGACCATCCTGGCCAGCAACACCTCGACCCTGTGGATAACCGAACTCGCCGCCGCCACCCGCCGACCCGACAAGTGCATCGGGACCCACTTCCTGATCCCGGCCGCCTTGACGCCGCTGGTCGAGGTCGTCCGCGGCGTCGAGACCTCGGACCAGACCGTGCAAGAGGTCACCGACTTCCTCGACAAGTGCGGCAAGGAGACGGTCACCGTGGCCGACTCGCCCGGCTTCGTCATCAACCGCCTCTACCTGCCCCTGGTCAACGAGGCCTTTTTGGCCCTGGACGCCGGTCTGGCCGGCCCGGAAGACATCGACCGCAGCTGCACCCGGGGCTTGGGTTTTCCGCTGGGGCCCCTGGCCGCGGCCGACGCCTTTGGATTGGACATCCTGCTGGCCTGCATGGAGACCTTTCACCGGGAAATGGGCGAGAAATACCGGCCGGCGCCTAAGCTGGTGAAGCTGGTCAAGGCCGGACGTCTGGGCCGCAAGACGGGGAAGGGGGTCTATGACTACACCGTGTAGTCGAACCGGGACGCCGGATGCGGCCGCGCCTGGTAAGGCGTCAGATTTTGTGTTAATCTGCCCGGCAATACCATGTTAAACAAGACATTCAGGGTAGACTGATGATCGGTCCGGCCAAACGGATCGCCTTTTGGACAACGGCGCTGGCCGTGGTGCTGTTCGTCCCCTTGGGCTGCGGGCCTTCGGGCGACGACGCCGGCGAGTTGCAGGGGGTCTGGATCAATACCTCGGTCCTCAAGGGCCGGCCCATTGTCGTCCGCTTTCAAGGCCGCCGGGTCCGATTGACCATCGGCGCCTTTTTCAAGCTGGACCTGAAACTGACCCGCGTCAAGATGACGGGCAACACCTTCACCCTGAACCTCAAGGACCAGGACGGGCGGAAGGCGGACTACACGGTCGTCAAGACCGGACCCGACAATCTCCGGACCGTGGTCGACGGCCGACGCTACGTCTTCCGGCGCCTGACAGGAGCCGAGGCGGAGAAGTATAAATTGCCTTAGCCCGTTCGCCCTGCCTTCGCGATCGACCGATAATAAACCCCATGGATTCAGATCACCATCTGGTCAACCCGGTCCGGAGCCGCTTCATGGCCTTGAGGAGTTCCATCCGACCGGCCCAGCCCACCCGGGCCCGGGCGAAAAACTCGACGCCGGTCTGCTCGCCTCGGGGCGTCAGCCTGATCACCAGGTCGTGCTCGAGTTGCAGGGCCGGACCGGCGTAGACCAGTTGCCACAGCCGGCCGTCCCGGGCGACGTGAAGCAACCTGGTCCGGGGCATGTCTCGGGCGGCCCGGCGGACCCTGGCCCGGGCCTGGTCCAGTTTTGTATACAGGATCAGCGGCGGCCAGTCGGGATGCGGTTTTTGAAACGTGCTCCGGATGCAGGGCGGGCCGGCCGGACACTGGGCCGGAAAGCGGCGATAGATTTGTTCCACGCCCCGGGGCAGATAGACGTACACGACCATCATCAACAGGAACACGCCCAGGGCCGCGAACCACCGGAACCGGGCCCGGCGGCGCCGGCGTATCTGCTCGGCCAGACGCCTTTCTTCGGCCGTGGATGGCGGCGAGTCTCGAGGCGTGGTCTGTTTGCCGGGTCGGTTCACGACAGGGGCGCCCCTGTGAAGAATCGGTGAAACCGGGGCGGCAGGGTGGCGGGTGACAGCCCGTCAGTGGCCAGCTTGACCGAGTTGAAGGTGTGCCAGAAGAGCACCGGACCGGCCGGTCTTGCTTGCCGGACGTATTCCAGCAGGGCGGCCATGGCCTTGGCGGTGTAGGTCGGGTCCAGGTCGACCCCCTCGGTCTCGGCGAGGAGGTCCAGGGCCTCTTGGCCGGCCTGGGTGGGATGGCCGTAGCCTTCCCCGTAGTGGCGCCTGATGAGCGGCGCCACGACCAGGGTCGGCTTGGGCACGGAGGGGTCCGTCCGCTGCATCAGGCCTAAAGTCCGGCGGGCGAGGCGGACCGCGTTCTTGGGGTTGGCCACGATCCCGGGGGCGACCTGAACGCCTCGGACCGGAACAGCCGGCCCGGCCAGTCTCAGTCCCAGGGTCAACCCGGCCAGGGTGCCGGTGCTGCCCGCGGCCACTACGCCGACCTGGCGCAGGGCCGGGCGCAGCAGCAACGCCGCCGGAATGGCCAGCAGCGGCACGATCAGG
>JAHJDS010000589.1 GCA_018812395.1 Pseudomonadota bacterium | reverse complement strand
CATCCTACCTTTCATCGCTCTGACAGTTGTCAACCGCTTAAGGTAAGTTTATTTAGACTTGGTGAGATGACCTTCCCCCCAAGTAAACCAAAATGTTTAATATTTATTGCGGCATTTACATCTCTGTCGTGTTCAGTTCCATAACTAAAGGAGCGGAGAAGTTTATGTCCCCGCCCCTCTTTATATTCTCCCTTTCCTTTAACCCAGAGTTACCAGACTACTCAATAGTAATGTCCAGAGTGATTTGAATGCTATCGCTTGCCCCCTTGTTTATAACGGCGAACTGTAGTCTATTAAGCATTATAGAGCCTGTAGGAGTTACCTGGTGAAATATTCCAAGCTCTGCTAAAGCTCCAGTGCCATTACCTGCGGCAAAAGTTCCCACAACTCTATATATATTGGCTGATGGATTAGACTTAGTTCCATTCACTCTCGTTCCGATCTCAGCACCCAATGCTGTATCTGTTTCTGCGGGTGATGCTATTCCTGTTCCAACTGCCAGAAAAGTCATAGGAAAATTGATAGGAGTAGCATTTGCAAGAAATCCAGCAAGGTAGTTTTCTCCAGTGTTAACCACCAGATTGGCAAGCTCCCTTGTCTCCTTTATCTTTCCCTTATCATCTATTAACTCTATTCTTCCAAAACCTTTAATATCCATTATCTATTTACCTCCGTTACTGATTTGATGTTGCCATCTTCCCCAATGAGGGTTATAGTCGCTCCGCTTCTTACTCTCATCTTATCTGTCTTCCTCCCTCCATCTTGATTGACCTGAGGAGTAATTACCTTCTCCTCTACCTGTGTTTCTTTATCGGTATCTTCCATTGTTCTTATCCTCCTAAGATATACTCTCAACTAACTCTCTCACTTCAGAAGCAATATATTCTAATACTTCTTCTTTAGTATCTTCTACCGCAATACTTACATATCTTCTTGCAGGCATTACAATTCTGGTAGGTCTAATCCTGCGAGTAAATACCATTCTTCCTGCTACAGGAAAAACAAATACTCTGCCTGGCTTAGCTACCATTTCTGGCCTATTGATTATGCCACCAAATTCGTGTATAGCAGCATATTCAACATTTGTCCATATCCTTGCCTCATCCTCTCTTCCTGTCCCACCTATTATTATTGAGCTTCTTAACCGTCCTGTTTGAACTTTTAGAAACTCGCCTGAAAGATGGTCAATAATCTCATCTGCTACTATTTCAGCCCCCCTAAACAAGATGTTTTGCTTCTCTCTTGCCAGGCTTACTGGAATAGCATCAAAACTATCAAGCACCTCTCTATTTTTAACAGTAATTTCAAAAAGAGAATCAGGCATTTTATTACCCTTTTTTCGGTCTCCCCCTATTCATAGAATTCTTGTTTACAGTTTCTATTGCGTCTTTGTAAACAGTCTCTTCATCATAAATCCAGACATCAGGAAAATCTTGTAATAGCTGATTCGCCTTTTCCTTACTAACTTCTACCGTTGAATTAGGTTCAACCATAAGAAATGTTTTGGCATCACAGCCCCTATAAACAACTTCTCCTTTATATCGTAGTTGAATTGCCATAATCTTTTGCCTCCTAATTAGATATTATAGCCTATAGCTGTCAGAGGCTCTGTTGAAGCGTCGTAGAAAGGCTTAAAATCAAGTCTCTGAGTAGCGACTAAGACGATTTGGTCTGTTTCTACCTTCTCATCGGATTTGAGAGCAACTAATCTTACGTCTCCTAACATCAGAGCAGGTGTATAGACCAAAGCTATAATAGTCTTTGTCTTGGTGATATTATCAAACACACCCAAAGCATTAAGGTCTTGTCTGATATACTCTGATACAACTACTGGAATACCATCAAACTTGGCTATCTCTCCAGATAGAAGTGTTGCTAAGGGGCCGTATTTATCAACTGTCTTGACCTCTGGCACATCCATAACCTTGATTATACCTGAAACTCCAACTATCCAAGCCAACTTATTAGGGTCAACTCCATATTTCCCCATAGAAGCTTTTAGGCTTCTCATAAGGGTTGCGGTAACTACTCCTCCAAAATCCACTTTAGAGCCAGCAAGAGCTAATTTTCTATACCCATTCCAACTCTTTCTTACATCATAGGAGCTTGTAATATCAGAATCCATATGAACACCAGAAGTATCTCCATTTATTACCGCATTCTCTTGAGCAGAGGATAAAGCATTCACTATGGAAGTCTTCAAGAAAGGCAATACTGGGATTATAGAGTCCTCATCTATTTCAGAAGAGAATATAACCCTTGAAGCCAGCTTTACCGCATCAAACTGCACTTTCTTAGTTCCTGGTGTTGACTCGGGAGCTTTCTCTCCTGCCTCTGTAGTTGACTGAGGCACTTTATATGCAACTGGGTCTGCTCCTATAATAGGTAGGTTGTAGGGGTTGGTTGGCATATTAAATCGTGGATGTAATGCAACCACCTTTAACGCCAATCTAACCTTATCCTGCAAATCAGCTGAGAAACCCGTAGGTATCCATTCAGCCCCTCCACCAGTAATAGTAGTTCCCATAGCCTTGCTTAGCTCTGAAACTTCTGAAGTGACTTTTTTCCAGCTCTTCATCTGAAATGGGTCTCTCTTGAGAATTTGTGAGGTTATATAAACATCATCATTAACCTCTTGCAATCTCTTTTCTACATCAGTTGTAGCTTTCTTCTGAATGATAGATTGAATTTCTCCAGAAATAGGAGCAGAATCATCTCCATAATCACCCTTTCTATCAACTGGTTTCTTTGATATGGCTTCGTCTATCATTTTCTGAATACCAACCTTATCTACTGTCTTTTCCCCTGCTTCCTGTAGCTTTTTAGCTATAAGACCCAAAACTTGACTTTTATCTAAATCTTTGAAATCCATCTGTCATCCCTCCTTTATTTTGCTGATGCTAATGCATCAATCTCTTCTTGCGTCAAAAGGCTCTCAGCTAACGCTTTTGTGCTTTCGTCTATTTCCTTTTCCTTTTCCTTTTCTTTGCTTTCCTTTGCTTCAGTTGTTTGTAATATCAACTTCTCAAACAAAATCGCATTGTCCGCAAATCCCTTCTCCATTATTGCCTTTAATGAGTCTATCTTCTCAGTAATTGCAGTAATATCAGGTGCTTCTTGTTTTGTTGTGTTCTTTAATGCACCTTGAAAGCTCTCAGTTAAAGTAGAAACAAGAGTATTGAGTCCTTCTTCAAAATCTTTGATAGATAGAATCTCTACTTCATCTGATTTGCCAATCTCAATTTTTTTAGCCATATCATTTCCTCCTTCGCTTTTCATTAAAAGAAAACGCCTGCCGTTAGCTGGTTTATCAACTATAGATATTTCTTTTACCAATAAATTTGCCATTCTTCGGCGTTTTCCCTTTTCTATAGTCATAATATCTCCTTGTGATTAGATTTTTTTACTGGGCGAGATGCCTTTAATGAGCTTTCGCTCTCAAAGACTTATCTGAAGTCTAAATGCCGTCAATCCAAAGCTGGATTGAGGTTTGCTGGGACAGACCCTACTTGAGGATTGCTCCTCTTTACGATTAGAAGAAAAATTCTTCTTTTTTAAGAATATCTCTTTTATTAAAGAATGTCAAGTTATTTTTTTGGTAGGCAAAGCAAGAGTTGAACTTGCGACTTTCTGTGGGTAAAACAGACACTCTACCACTGAGTTATTTGCCTTCACTTAGGTGTTTCGTATGTAGCAGTTCCACCTAAAGAAAATCCTGTATATACTCCTTCTTTTATTCCTTTCCAAACATCAGTATCTTTCACCTTGACTACCATTACCCAAGACCCTTTCCTTACAAATTCAGCTTCCAATGTAAAATCTACAGGGGCTATATATGATTCTATAGGATAAGCATTTATTTCCTGTTCGTGTTGCACTTTTATGGAACGATACTCTTCCATAAAATCGTGTGCTGCCTTTTCAATATCTTCTACTGTTGCATAATCTCCTTGTTTATCGGGAATTTCAGGTTCATACACTACACCATATACTATTTGTTTATCTTCTGTAATGCTTTTAATCGGAAAAAATATCTCTACTTCTTCTTGTTTCTCTATTCCTTTCTTTGCGGATTCAAATTCACCCTTATGTTCCTTACAGGAATTGCTGGCATTTTCTTCAGTAAATTTATCCTTTGGATACCGAATTGCCTGTAAGGTTGTTTTGTTTTCTCTTTTTAATTTGCCTACAATAAGAAAGGTATTTCCTGAAACAACTCTACGAAAAGAGCCTTCCTTAAAATCTTCAGGGTCTTTAATTCTACAAGAATGTTCATTATAAGGTTTGGTAATTTCCAATTTTATCCTCCAATTCTTTAGTTCTTGCCTCAAATTCTTTAATTTTTGTTTGCATTTTGGACACTCTATTTGGATACCATTAAGAAAAGATAACACGCTAAAGATAAAATTGCAACATTTATTATTTTATCTTATTTGCTATTGACGCCCCGTATTTTTTCATAGCTTCTTAATCCACTCATTCCCAGCATTGCAAAAACAAGCTCAAGCAGGTTCTCAGTTTGTATCTGAGGCAATGTGAGGGTAGGATAGAATATTGCACATCCCCAAGCTACAATAGGCTGAAGCAAAAACACCCAAGCAATAGCAACTCCACATGTCCAACCGATAAAAGGGCGCCAGCCAGCCACAAACAAGTTAGGGTTCTGTGCTTCCAGTTTATTTATCTCTACCTGCTGAGAGTCTGCTTGAGCAAGAGCCTGCATAAGTTCCTTTGAAAGCTCTGCTCTTGCTTTCTCTCTTGCGTTAGGGTCTGGTATCTTGTCTAATACCTTACCTAAAATAGGTGCTAATAATGGCTTCAATATGTTAAACATGTTTTTGTCAATCAATCTCTTTTTCCCAAGTCTTTATAATTTTTCCCTTCCAGTCGGCTATGCCAGCATACCTATATCGGTCATTATAAATGCCTGCCTTTTTCATAAAACTCTCTATATCTTCACGACCCCAATAACACAAAGGAGACCATACATCATCCACAGTGTATTTCCCCGCAGATACTCTTATAAATTTTTTGTCTACCGTTGCAATAGATACACTTATAGTATTCTTACCGTATCTTTCTGTCCTTTCGATTTGAGAAGTATAAGTGTGCGATGAATGAGCAACTTTCTATTTCATTGTGGAGTTTCAATGCTTCTAAATAATAATTCATAGACATATTTCACCTATCCTTTCTAAGCATTACTATTATCTGTCTCTTTCCTTGTTTTTTATTTCCTTTACTGTTGCATTTTTCGGGCGGTAAATTCTTTCATATATGAAATAAAAAACATATCTTTTTTGTCTCCTTCTACAAAGACAATCTCGGGTCTTTTCTCATATATTTGTATTCTGGCATTTTCCTCAATCTTGGTAAATCTAATCCACTTTATAATCATAATATCTTTTTTATCATCAAAAAACTTTTTCCCGTCAAATCTAAAATTGAATTTAACAGGTAAGCGACTCGTAGTTCTTTCTATGTTGGCAACATTTATGCGTCCAACTACTGTAATATTGTAAATAACTTCCAATAAATCGTGAATGGTAAAAATCATCGGTTCAATCTCAAAAATATTATCAATAAAATAAAATTCTTTGAGTATTACATCGTGAGTAATTTCCAGTATAGAAGTCTTGCTCTCTTTCTCTTCCTCTGTTGTTTTTTTTATTTCAATCATATTACTTTTATATAATTCTTCCCATCAAAAGTCAAAACCTGCTTACACTTTGCTTTATCTCTATAAGGCTCGCCAAGTGATATATGAACCCAAGAAGGATTGCCTAAAGACCACCCCTCAAGGATAACCTGTCCATAAGACAAAGAAGAGAACCTTACCCAAGTAAAAATAGCCTTTAGTGTTACTCCTACAATGTGAAAATCCGCAGACTGAAATAAACAGTGTTGAGATGAAGAACTGCCTTTTACGGCTTTGTTTAGTTTCGGATGCCTATAGCCTGAGTGGATTATGAGGGGACTTGCAAAATGGTTTCTAATGGGTTCAAGCAAGGTTTCGCATAAGACCTCGCCTATTTTAATCAATTCTGGGGTTAAGGAAGTTCTGTTGAGGTCTAAAAACTTCCTATGTTCTGTTATTGTCATCTCAAATAAGTCAAAATGTTCAGATAATTTTATGTTTTTCATAGCAATTCCTTTAATTCACCCATCTCTTCTAAACTTTATGCCTGTCCATAAGCCCATCCCTTTAGACAACTGTGTTTTTTGGTCGGCAATAATTGTTTCTGGAAGAACTCTCTTTATTACATCTCCAACCATTGAAGTAATGGTACCTATTATTGCATCAAGTATCATTGCGTTTTCAAAATCTTCTAAATCCTTTTCCGTCAGGGACTTCTACCTGAAGCATAACACCTTTATGAAAAGATAAATATTTTTTTAAAAATTGATTAACTTCGCTATCATTTATGGCTACATTAACAGCAGTCTTCTTTTCTCCCCTTATTGTTGTAGTCACTATTAACCCTCCTTCAGTTCCTATATTTACCTTTTCCTGTGGTGTTAGGAGGTCTATTGCATTCAGGTTATCAAAATTCTTAAAATTATTCATTTTTTCTCCTCAAATAGTCCATCCAATTGTCTCTTCTCATCCTCAGAGCTTACCTGCTTATAAACCCATTCTTTTGAACAATTCCATTTTAAGGCAAATAAAGCAAGAGAATCTATATATTTTCTTCTCTTTTCTATATCAGGAGACTTGTTAAAATAGTGTAAAATTTCTACGTCAGGATTAAATATCACCTTATATCCCGCCTTTCTCATCTTATATGATAAATCAAAGTCCTCAAAGTATAATTCAAAAATAGGGTCAAATCCACCCACTTTCTCAAAGGCTTCTCTTTGAACAGCACAAAATGCACCACATACAACCAGAACCTCTTCTTGTTTGTACTGCCCTCTATCAATCTCATTCCATCCTCTGATTATAGGAGCTTTCTCGTCCCCTATAAATCCAGTTCCTCCTAAATTGCCATTAGACAGAATAAGTTTAGGAGCTACCAAGCCCACTTTCTCATCTTCAAAAGGCTTTAATAGAGACTCCAACCACCCTGATGATAGTAATTCCACATCAGAGCTTGCAAAGATAAAAATTTTTCCTTCTGAAATATGCTTATAGGCTTCCATAATGGCCTGTCCATATCCTACATTTTCTGAAAGAAATAGCACCTGATGGTTTCTTCTAATTTCTGAAGAAGATAAGTATTCAAGATTATCTTTTTCGGTGCTTCCATTGTCTACTATAATTATTCTACAGTCGTCTTCACGGGTAGTCTCTTTTATGCTATTGAGAAGTTTTTCTAACCAGATATGGCTGTTATAATTTACTACTATTATGTCAATCATTTTCCTAATCCTCTTACCATTCCCAATCTTTCTGCTGTCCATCCATAATGATTGTGTCCTGCTTCATTATGAGACAACATTTGATACATCAATCTACAACCCTTTTTGCCTATTTTTTTAATCATATCTAAAGCACCTGCAAGTCTTTCATCCGAAAGATGCTCAAAGAAATCGGAAGCAATTATTATGTCAAATTCTCTGCTATTAAAATTAGCGTCTATATCTACATCGTCTAACCCGCAGAATTTGTAATCAGAAATCAAATAATCTAAAAAGCTACGAGCTATTTTTACCTTTATTCCCATATCTAAAAGCTGTCTTGTTTGGATATGAGAAAACATATCAAGGCTAAGAACCTTAATATCTCCACTTGTTCTTGCTATATTGACAACTTCTGCTGTTACTCTCTCATCTAACTTTCTTTGGTCAGTATAAAGATGTCTGCAAATATCTTCTAATAATAACCTAAAGAAATTATCGTTTGTGATAAATTCTCCTTCTTTTATTTTCTGAAGAATTCCCATAAGCTCTTTAATATTATACACTTCTCCTATAATCTCTTTTGCCCTACATAATGGAAAGACTACATTTTGAAGTATCTTATTGGTAAATCTTTCTCGCTCTATTCCTGCATTCCTTCTATACATAAAATCCTCTGCGGATGTAATGCTTCCATAATGTTCATAGCAAAGATTACTATCAGACCAAAGTTTACATCCTAATTCCTTTGCCTTTTTTGAAAAACTTATATCTTCTCCTACAAAACTTTTTCCATCTTCTTGGTAATATGTCTCAAAATAAGGCTTCTCTAACTTCCCAAAAACCTCAGCAGATATTAAGGTGCAGCCAAAACCTACTGCCCCTACTTCTATCAAGTCTTTATTGGGAATAAAATCTCTTTTTTTGAAATATAAGCCGTCTTTCTCTTGAAAAACATAGGGGCTACAAAAATCATCTCTACCAAAACAGACAGCCGATACTACCTCTAAATTCTCCTTAATTGCCTTCTCAACAAGCCTTTCTGGAATAGTATTGTCCTTAAAAACAGAATCTCCATCTATAAATAATATCCAATCAGCCCCCCTTTCAAGGGCTTCTTTAACCAGGCTATTCCTTGCTGGACACATATATTGATGAAGACTATAGCAAAACTGAAAATCATATTTTTCAGTTACTACAGGTTCTCTCCATCTATAAAATAACCCAGTAAAAGAAGCGAACGTTACTCCTGATACCGTATCCCATATTGGCACACAAACTGCTATTTTTTGCATTTTTCCTCCTCTGGTTTCCTTAAAGGATAAGTCAACTGATGTTCTATTGTGTTTCCTTCTAAATCAAAGACATAATAGTCATCTTCAGCAAAAGACTCTTTATAGTTAGACATTCCTATTTGCTTTACTTCTTTGCCTACATAATTCTCTGAAATCTTACAAAAACAAGCATTACTATATTGTTCTGGTTTTTCTCCATTTAATAATCGTATCAGGTCTTGACTACAGGTATCCGTTGTATAATAAATAACATATCCTTCCTTATAAACAGTGCTTAATTTTTCACTATTTCCAAATTTTATAAAACGAAGGCTGTTAAATGAGACCATTTCTACTATATCCAACCCCAACATAACCTCAATATAATTTCCGCATTTACTTATCTTTGCCTTATACCCCTTTTTATATTTTAATAATTTGGGGTTAAAATATGCCTCAAACCCTTCTTCTACTTCTTGTAGATTAAAAATACGAACGGTTCCAAAAATAGAAATTTTTTCGTCTTGAACTTCCCAGCCATTAAAGTTTCTTTTCTTCATCAGGTTTGATTTCTTTCCAAACACCTTCTAATTCTCCAAAGATACCCTTTTGAGTAGCCCCATTAAACAAAGCCTCCCTTATTCTTCGGGGAAACATTTTAATGGCTTTATCAATAAAAGGCTTTCCATAAAAATGAAACATAATCATCAAAAACAATTCAGGCTTTTCTATGGAATTATATATCCTTTTTAGGCTTGCCAAAAATTCCTTCTCTTCTTCAGATAAGGGCTGTTCTTTTTCTGCTAATTGCATTTTGCACCATCCTTTGCCTTTTTTATTCTTCTAACCTAACTTCATTTTACCTTCTCTGTCGTGAACGCATAGTGCAACGACATTGGCACACATTTTCAGCCCCACCTTTAGGGTCTCCTGGATACTCCATTTTAACGCCCCCTATTGCAAAATCATCGTCTATCAAAACTGTTTGGTTATTTGCCTGTAAATGCGATGGTCTAACTCTATCATCAAAGGTAGCTATCCAAGTCTTAGTCGGATTATCCATCGCCTTATATCGCATCAATTTGCCCCTATTGGAAGACCCTATTATCTCTGTTCTGGCTATGTTCTCTGCTCTATATTTCTTCTCTCTGACCGTTCCCTCAAAAACCCCTTGAACTCTTGCCCTTATTTTATCTATGCTTTCTCCCAAATTGTAGCTTTCGGTCAATTCCTTTCTTAGTCTGGAGCGGGTAGTTTCTTCTATCTGTTTAATGAGCCAGCCTGCTTGAGTAGATATGTAATCGGTTATATCTTGAAATGAGTCAGATTGTTTTTCAATGGTAATATGCTTTATGGTCTCTTCCTCTTTTTCAGCCAATAGCCAGCCATTCTCAACGGACACATTAATCATCTTTTTGGCTAAACTAACAAAAGCATTTCTACCTATCTTTATGGTCTTCTCTATGTCTTCTATATCAGCTTGGCTTGTAATCTTCTCTAACAATTCTATCTTATATAAAACTGCCTGTTCTTGCTTTTCAAAGAGGCTTACCCATTTAGGGATGTATTCCTTCTCAAGTTTCTCTCCAACTCCTATAAACGCCTTCCATACCTCAAAGTCATTTTCGTCTCTTCGGGTTTTACTGGTTAAAAAAAAACTACCACTTCCCTCATCTCTTTTTTCTGTAGGTTGCACTTGGGATGTCATTTTAATTCTGGGGTCTTCATCACCCCAAGCAACTGCAGGCAATCCTTGTGTTGCCCTAACCTCATTAATTGTATGCACCCCCATCCTGACATAGGAATTATCTATCTTTGCCTGTATCTCCAAGTCATCTTTTAATGCCCTTACATTGGAAATATCAAAAGAAAAAAGACGCTTCTTGTCTTTTTTTATGCTTATTATTTTATCGTTTATACCAAATTCTATCTTGTGTAGTCTTGGAAGAATGGTATTTTCCCAAAACAACCTGCTCTGAATTAAAGCATTGGCATAAGAGGCATCTTCTAATACACCTACCAAAACAGGAGGGACGCCTATAGAAGCAAGTATCTCCTCCCTTGTATTTTTGCCCGATTCTTGAAACTCAGTATCTTTAGGTGCAACCTGAATTGTATCATATTTCAAGCCCTTATCTAATACAGCAACACCGTGTGCTTTTCCTGTTCCAGAATATAGCCTTTTCCATTCAGTCTTTACCCTTGTAAAGCCATCATCTGATAGCTCTTGTTCTGTATTCAGGACACCTGAAAGCCTCGCAGAGTTCTTAAAAAAGGATTGATTGTAGGATTTGGCGTAAAAATCAGCTATTAAAGAGACAGCCGTAGGCTCTATAGCAGATTGCCCTTTAAAATCGGACAGGGGATTAGGGTGGGATATGTGTAGCACTTCAGAAGCCAAAAAGGTAACCTCTCTTCCTGAAAAACTACTGTAGTTATAAATTCGCTCCTTGTTTATTTTAGAGTAATCAATCTTTATTCTATCGGGACGCAGATTATAAAGCTCAGCTGGAGCGTCTTTTTTTTGAGTCAATACGATTTCCCAGATAAACTCACCTAAAAGCTCAAGATAAATGACGGATTTTTCTATTAGTTCAGACCAAGATGTATCAGGATTTGCTTTTCTAAAAAATGGAAAAATGGTAATTATCTCTTCTTCTTCCATTACTACATATTTTCCGTCTTTTAGTTCCTTGATTGTTATGGGTAATTGTGATATGGCTGTGGATATACTAAAGATTGATGAGTATATCCAGGGATGGATCTTGTATAAATTAAGAAAATCCTTAGCATTTACGAAAGTAGCAGAACCTCCCTCCTCATCAAAAATATTATGAGAAAAGTCTTCTTTTGTACGAGATGTCTTTTGAATGGCTTTTTCGCCTTTGAAAATATTGATTTTTTGCCAAAAACCCATATTCTCCTCCTAAAATTTCTTTGTGTCTCTTGAAAAGGATCTTATAAATCCTATTTCGGCCCAAAAAACTGAAGGAGATACTCTTGCTGTTCCTTCATAAAAGGCATCAATAATTTTTCTTGTCTCTGATGTCTTCTGAAAAAAGAAGAACTCTTTATTTTCCTTTTTCTTATCGGTTCTAAAGAGTTTTTGTCCTGATAATTTCAAATATGCTGCCAAGGCTATATTATGAGTAGAGAAAAATTCATTTTCTTCTGGTGTATTCTGAGGGGTTTTTTTGATGTCAATAGGTTTCTCTATACATTCCTCAGTTTTTACCTCTTTTATAAGGCTTTTTGCCTTTTTTGTTATGATTTTTTCTGTCATTTAATACCTCCTTTTTTAATATCCTTTTATGTTATGTAATCGCCTTTCTTTTTGTCAAGGTAAATTTTAAGGAGCAGGTGATGTTCACTCATCAAAATCTATAATCCTTACTGAGGGAACTCCCTTTTTTCTGCTTAAAAATCTATTGATACAGTAAATCCGTTCTGCATCTACGCAGTGGTCTGATTCCTTTATTGGTGCTTCAGGCAAGTTTCTATCTTTCTTGCCCTCAGCCCATCTGTAAGACCGTCTTTCATTTATCAAGTTCTTGCATTTAGGGTCTGTCAATATCTTCCCGTCCTCACCCCACTTGATAACCTCCTGAATACTTACCCCTACATCTGCTGTTGTGGTCTTGACCTTAATCCCTGCTTTCTCAAATTCAAGGATACAATCCTTGCCTGTAGGGTCTCCAAAGGTCTCATTTACTCTATATCCCATTAGTTGCCTCCGTGCCTTAACCATATCTGCAAAAGTAGAGGGGGCAATGTTAGCTATGTATAACTCGTCTATCTCCAATATTTTAGGCTCGTGAGTCTCTTGTATCCATAAACATACGAAAGGATTTGTGCCACCCCAGTCTATAGTTTCATAGAGAGGCAAGTCGGGATTATAAGGCAAAGACTTTATATACTTCTGCTCATCAAACCATTTATGCACCAACCCTTCCCTGCCTGGCTTTAGACATTCTTGTTGAGCTTCAAAGGTATCTCGGTCCAGAGTGAGAAACCGATTGATAATATCTCCAAAAGAAATAAAACCATCAGACCGTCTCATTCTCTGCTTACAAACGCTTTCAAAGGTTCGGGGAGTGTCATTATCTTGGCTACCTTTAGTTATTATCATACATTCGGCACAGGTGGGTTTTTCACATTTCTTGGCTACTTCAAAAATACACCAGATATAGTGCTTAAAATTGCCCTCATCAAGTATCCTCTGGACTGTGCCGTATAGCCATTTGCGGGTTGAGGTAAGAATGTTCTGTGCTTGGATGCCTTCTTTGGAATGAACCATATTCAGAAACTCTTGAAAAATAGGCCATTCTACAAGCTCAACTTCATCAAGAAATGCCTTTTGTGGATGTGGGGCATTGAGAGAATTATGGATGAATATATTATTAACTGCAAAATTATGAGTTACTGATGAAGTTAAATCATAAACATCTTCATAACCACAAAATTCAACCGATATGACTTTGTGATTTTTATTTAGATGTCTTCTTCCTATCCCCATACATTTTAAGGAACAATATTTACTCTGTTTGCTTTTGGCACGATAGATTTTGTTACAAATTTTACATTGTTTCAGATTGCTTGTGCCTGCTTTTTGATATTGGTTGTCTTTGGCATCTTGTTGATTTCTTCTGGCTATATTGTGATATTGTAGTAATTTTTCTGCTACTGCTAATGTCCTTTTTATTGGACTTTTACGTTTCGCTATAGATGTAATAAAAGGTTCTAACCTATCGCCCTTTTTAAGTTCCTCTGCTTTTTTATATTCTCCCGATTTTAATAAAAACAGGTGTTCAGCTGTTGTCTTAATGTTGTTTTGTCTATATTTGCCTGTATTGTGCCATTCATAAGTTGTCTTATAAATAGGTTGATTCTCTCCTGTTTTTCTAATATCTAAAGCCTTTTGCAAAACTACCCTTTTGGTGTCTTTATTAAAACCATATACATAAACATCCTTTTTCCCGACAAGATCTTTAATGGGAATGCCATCAGGATATTTTATTAAATCTCTTGGTATATCCATCAAAGAATCTCCTGTAATACAATTTAGCGTGCCACAAAGTAGCTCCACTTTGCTTCCACTAAGATATTCTGTGTCGCCCCTTCTGGTGCTTTTAACGGTATCAGAATAATTGCCTCTTACTGGGTGTAGATATTCCAATAGATATTCATAGCATTTCTCAGCCTGATGTTCTATTGCTCCCACAGAAGCCGTCTCACAACCTGGCTTGAAATGACTGTTGAGCTGATGGATGATAGACACATCTCTGGTCTTGCCTGAGGCTCTATTCGCAAAGCCAAAGGCATTTGTAACCCGCTCAAAGAATATATCGGCTACAAAAGAAAAGGGGCTACAATGCCCTTCACATACACTTACTCTGGGTATCTCAACGCCAAAGAACTGCTTAATGTAGAGCCAGAGGTCGTCATCGGTCTTGGGTAGAATGTCTCGCTGTTTTTTCTGATGACACAAGCTCAATATCCGATATTGCTCTTCTTCTTGTTTGGTTCGTGTTAGCGTTTTCACGGTCTCTTTTTTT
>JAHJDS010000332.1 GCA_018812395.1 Pseudomonadota bacterium | reverse complement strand
GCCGCCAGGGACTGGGCGCGGCCTTGGTGGAACGCGCCCTGGACAAGGCCCGGGGCTGGGGGGCGTCCCGGGTCGAGATCGGGATCATCGCCGCCCAGGACGAACTGCGGGAGTGGTATGAAAAATTCGGTTTCGAGTTGAAAGGCTCCCGGGAGTTCGACCACCTGCCGTTTATTGTGGCCTTCATGGGTCTCAATTTGTGATTCCGGCCCTGGCCCCTCTTCTTTACGGCCGGCCCGATCTCATTAAAATCGGGCCGGCCGCGTCGACCACGCTTAATCCTGAGCAATATAGCTTTAGCCGCCCGGCCTTTTCGACATTTACCGGCCGGCCGCCTCCCCGGCCCGCTGGGGAATTGAGTCGTCCAGATTGGCAGCGCGGTGATCGATCTACCAGGTCTCGTCCACGTCCGGGTCGGCCAGTTGCCGCCCCTCGCCGGGATAGACCACCTTGTCCCGGGGGGCGGTCGGCTCGGTGACGAGAGGCCAGTTGTCCGGCCGGGGCTCGGGGCCTTGCCGGGTCACGGCGCTGGGTTTGACGTCCACCATGGCCGGTCGGGCGCGGACGTCCACCCCGGGCACGTTCCAGGAGAACTCGATGGGGATGCCGTTGGGGTCAAAGGCGTAGATCGAGTGGATGAAGCCGTGGTCAATGGCCTCGGAGCACCAGAATCCGGCCGCGTCGAGGCGGTCCTTGATCTCCCACAGCGAGTCGCGATCATCGACGCCGATGGACACGTGGTCGAAAATAAACGGGCCCTGGACCGGGGTGCCGTGGTCGCGCTCGGCGACGGGCTCGACGTCGGGCCACTCGAAGAAGGCGATCAGGTCGGTCGGGCTGATCTCGAAGAAGTAGTGGCGGTAGCCCGGCCGGCCCAGGCCGGCCACCAGGCGCATCCCGAGCAGGTCTCGCCAGAAGCGGATGGTCTGGTCCATGTCGCGGGTGGCCATGGCCAGGTGGTTGATGCCTATATAATGCACCAATGTCCCCACTCCAGATGAGGTTAGGGCCGGGTCGTAGTGTCGCCAACGGAACGTCGGTCCCCTGTTAGATATACGGCCGACTTGAATCCGGCTACTTATTAACAAGTAACCTGATTTCGAGTTGCTTGCAACGGGGGCCGGCGAGCGCCCGTGATTACAGCCGCTGTCCGCAGTGGGGGCAGAAGCGGTGGCTGGGCTCGACGATCTGGTCGCAGTTGGGGCAGCGGGGCCCGATGGGCCGGGGCTCGGGCGGGGCGGCGGGGGTGGTCTGGTCCCAGACGCCGCCGCATTGTTTGCAGGCCAGGACGATCCGGCCTTTTTTGATGGGGAAGAGGGGGATGAAGAACAGGGACAGGTAGTTATCCAGTCGGACCAGTCGGGCGGTGGCCAGGCCGCACTGGGGACAGGTCCGGGCCTGTCCGTCGACCGGGACTTTTTTGGGCTGCACTCCGCCGATGAGGATGATGGGCAGCCTCCTGGACTAGGGTTCGGTTCCAGATCATAGCAGATTGGCTGGCGCAATTGTTTGAATATTTGCCCAAATGGGGTAATATGGTCTCGGACGACATGGTTTGAGGCCGCCAGGGTTCGACCCTATTTAAATATGGGTGCCGCAGTATGCTCCCCGCGACCAATGAACGGGAATTCGCCGGTGCCGTCGCCAGTATAATAAATAACATACTGGCTAAGGATAAGAGTCTGCCATTCGCCACGGCCAGTTGCGAAAGGATGCCCCCCGGTTCTTCCAAGTTAAGCGATTTGAGTCTAATAGACCACAGCAACCGAGTTGTCCTCAATGGTGAAATCAAGCTTCCTTATAGAAAAGATGGTGGTAGCCCATACAACGCAAGCCTTATTCAAGACGCTAGAAAAAAGGCAATAGGTTTTGACTCACAATACTATTTTACCTGGAATGTGAACCAGTTCGTATTGTGGGAGATTGACCCGGATAACGAGGCCAATAGAGACGAAAAATATGCAATATGGACTGTCACCAAGGTCGGCAAACGAGAACAGCTGGAACTTTCGGAAACCGAGCGCCAAATCGAGGATTGGTGGCGAGATTTTCTACATAGATTTACCCAAATATATTTGGGGCAAAGAGCGCTTGGCCGGAAAGCGCCGGACGAGCAATTCATTGACGAACTTGAATCGGCCCTCAGTCTGCCGATTCACTTCGCCTTTGACGCATTGAATGAACAGTATAAAAAACCCCGGATGAAATCAGATTTGGACAAATGGATGCGGGAGGAGCAAGGCTGGATCATCACCGACGACCGACAGGGGATCAAGGACAATCTGGAGCGGGCGGCCAAATTCACCTGTTACGCCGTGGTCAACAAGCTCGTTTTCCACGAAGCTTTACTTAAGAGATACCCCGCCAAGATCGACCAACTCGAGGTTCCCGAGCATATCAAGTCAGGCGAAGACCTCAGCAATCACCTCGAAAAATAT
>JAHJDS010000331.1 GCA_018812395.1 Pseudomonadota bacterium | reverse complement strand
GAGACCGTCCACCACATCTTCGAGCCGTTTTTCACCACCAAGGGCATTGGCCGGGGCACGGGCCTGGGCCTGGCCACGGTCTACGGCATCGTCCGGAACCACGGGGGCCACATCATCTGCGACAGCCGGGTCGGCCGGGGCACGACGTTCACCATTTTTCTGCCGGCCCTGGCGGACGCGGGCCGCCTGGAGGCGACCACGCCCGAAGACGTGGGCGATATCCGGGGCGGCCGGGAGACGATCCTGCTGGTGGACGACGAGCGTCCGATTCTGGAAATTGGTGAGGAGATCCTCGGCCAGTACGGCTATTCGATCCTGACCGCGTCGAGCGGCGAAGAGGCCCTCGAGATCTACGAGCGGGAGGGGCCACGCATCGATCTGGTGATTCTGGACCTGAGCATGCCCGGGATGGGCGGACACAAGTGTCTGAAGGAACTCCGCTCCGTTGACTCCCGGGTCAGGGTCATCATCGCCACCGGCTATTCGGCCCGATCCCTGTTCGACAAGACCGTCCAGTCCGAGATCCAGGGGTTCATCAACAAGCCCTATAGCTTGTTCGGCCTGCTGGAATTGGTCCGGGAGGTGTTGGACGCGGCCTGAGGGGCCGCCCTCGAATGGAGACGGACAAACAGTTCCCTGACAGCGCCGCCGCCTCCGGCAATCAAAAATAAAGGCGGTTCCAGGACCCTGGAACCGCCTGATTCATGTCCCGCCCGCCGCCGGCCGGGCGTTCATTTTAGTCTAGTGGCCGGCGCCGACAATGCCCAGGGCCGAGAAGGCCACCAGGGTCGCCACCCAGAGGGCCAGGATGACCCACAGGTACTGCCGGGGTTTTTCGACCAGATAGGCGATGGCCGCCCCGATCAGGGCCGGCATGGCCACGGCGCACCCCATGACCAGGCCGAACTGGGTCAGACCGTCGCCAAAGGTGAATTGGCGCAGCCAGAAGTGTCCGCCCTGGAAGCCTCCCTCTCCGAAGAAGAAGTTGACCAGCCAGAAGTGGCCTTCGAAAAAGTCAGGCCCGTTGAGCAGCCAGACCTGATCGGCCGATTTACCGGCCCAGATGGACGAGAACAGGTAGTGCGGGTTGAGCAGGTTGTTCTCGATGTTGAACAGGGCCACCAGCGGCCCGATCATGCAGATAATGGCGGAGACAACGACCAGCCAATAGACTATCTCGCCGTAGACAAGTTGGGCGACGGGCATTTTGGGCTTTTCCATTGTCACCTCCTTACCTCTTCTTGAAGCCTGGCAGCAGGCCCATGAGCGCCAAGACGATGAAGGCTACACAGCCCAGGAACACCAGGCCGTTGAGCCACAGCGGGACGCCGCCGATGACTTGGAGCACGGCCAATCCCTTGGTCACCAGACCGAAGCTGGTGAAGAACATGACCCCGATCAGAATCACCCGGATGAACCCGGCCTTGATCCTGAGGAGCAAGTAGGCCCCGACCAGCCCGCCCAGCACCTGGCCGACCAACCACGGGGCGGCGAACAGGGGGATGATCGCCCCGGCCAGGAGATACGGCCACACGGCGATGCAGTCGCCCATGCCCAACAGCACCCCGCTGCAGGCCGCGGCCACCTTGAGCGGCACGGCCATCACCAGGTTCAGGGCCGGGACAATGGCCCACCCGGCGCCCAGACCGAAGAACCCCGACAGCGCCCCCACCACGAGGACCACGATCAACAGCAGCCAGGCCCGGGTCAGCTTGTAGTCCACCACCTGGTTCAGGGACTCTTCATAATAGGGCTGGGTGATGTTCAGCCATCGGGTGAACTTGTCGACCTTTTTGACCTCGGGCCACTCGATCTTTTGTCCGCCCCAGATGAAGTAGCAGGCCAGGGCCAAAATGATGCCGCCCAGGGACATCCGGACCAGACCCTCACCCGTGGCCCCCAGGTGCTCGGCCACGATCAGGGCCGCCTGGGCGCCGGTAAAGGCGCCGATGCCGTAGGCCGTAGCGGACAAAATACAGAGTTTGAGGTTGGCCAGGCCCCGCTTCATGAACGGACCGGTCGAGATCAGGCCGCTGAACATGGCCACGATCAGGCCCGTGGCCCGGACGACCAGGCTGTCCACGGCGGTGAAGGCCAGCATGATCGGTGTGAACAGCACCCCGCCGCCGATGCCGCCCATGACCGCCAAGAGAGCGATGCAGAAACTCAAAATAAACGATCCAAACAGGATGGCGATAATAGTCCACACGCCCATCCCGCCGTGGGGCGTCTCCATCCCCGAGGCGATCAGGATCATGCCCAGGTAAGACAGGGCCAGAACGACGACCATGATCAGGATTTCAATGTATGGCGTTCGAAACAGCTTCTTCATACTGCCGTCCCCCGTTTATGCGGCCGCGACCGCAAAACACCTCTTCCCCCTCCGCAAGTGTCTGATGTCCACGATCCGAGCGACGCCCCCGATACCGGCCGGCGGGTTTCTACCCGTTTGGCGGCGGACCGGGGACAGTAGAATCAACTGACGGATACTAGCCCGTCAGGGGGGGGGAGTCAAGTGAAATTAGGCGCAATGTGTCGCAAAATGTTAGCCCGCAAATATCAATATTTAGTAAAAAATCAATATAAATCCAGGCCGGGCCGGCCTGGACCACCCCCGGGCCGGCTCAACCGCCTCCGTCAATCATCACCTCCCGGACCACCGCCATAAAGGCGCTCAGGGTCGGGGACAGCCACTTGTCCCGGTGCCAGACCATGAGCGTGGCCACCTCGATTCGGCCCCCGTCCCAGGGCAGAACCGCCAGCCGGCCCTCGGCCCTTTCCCGGGCCACGGCCCATTCCGGCAGGACACTCAGCCCCACCCCGGCCTCAACGCATTGCTTGATGGCGGCCACGCTGTTGAACTCGATGATCACGCCGGGGCTCACCCCTTCCCCGGCCAGCAGGGCCTGGAAGGTCATCCGGTAACTGCAGTCCACCCGGGAGAGCAGCCAAGTCCGGCCGGCCAGGTCCCGGGTGGCGACCTCCCCAGGCCCGACCAAGGGATGGTTCGGGGGCGCCACCAGGACCAGATCCTGAAACCCCAGGACCTCGACCTTGAGGTCGGCCGCCTGCATGGATTCGGCCAGCAGGAAGGCCAGGTCGGTCACCCCCTGGCGCAGGTCCCGGGCCAGGCCGTCGTAGGCGCAGGTGATGAACTGCAGCCCGACCTCCGGGAACCGCGACTGGAATCGTTTCAGCACCGCCGGCATCACGTACGCCCCCAGGCTCTCCGGAATCCGGACGCACAGCGACCCGCGGGCCTCGGGCGCGGCCCCCACCTCACCCCTGGTCTCCTCGGCCAGATCGCACATCTTCCGGGCAAAGGGCAGCAGCTTTTCACCGGCCTCGGTCAGCAGGACCCGCTTGCCCAGCCGGTCGAAGAGTCGGACCCCAAGGTCGTCTTCCAGGGCCTTGATCTGGGCCGAGACCGTGGATTGGGCGTAGTGGAGTCGCCGGGCCGCCCGGTTGAAGTTGAGCAGGGTGGCCACGGTCTGAAAAGTCTTGAGTTGCCTGATTTCCATGGGACGGCCTCCAATCGTTTTCGTCGATTGGAATATTCGAAAATAATCGTTGGACACGATTGCAACCCCATTCTAATCTAATAACATGATTAGAAGTCGAGGTCAATCAAACCAGGAGAAGGCCATGGACCGTGTGGAAAAGACCGTGGAGTTGTTCGGCCAGGGGCTCAACTGCTCCCAGGCGATGCTGACCGTGTTCGGCGAGGACTGGGGCCTGGGGCCCGATCTGGCCCGGAGACTGGGCCGGCCCCTGGGCGGGGGCATGGGCCATCTGGCCCTGATGTGCGGGGCGGTCTCGGCCGGGGTGTTGGTGCTGGGCCTGTCGCCCCGGGACGAGGCGGAAGAGGCGGACCAGCGACGTCAGGTGTTCGGGGCGGTTCAGGAGCTGGTTCGCCGCTTCGAGGCGCGCCACGGCGGCGTGGATTGCGAGGTGTTGCTGGGCGTCCACCTGGGCTCCCCGGAGGGGATGCAACGGATCAAGGCCGAAAACCTGGTGGCCCGGCGATGCCCGGCCTTTGTCCGGACCGTGGCCCAGGCCCTGGTGGAACTGACCGCGGTTCCGAATGAGGCGGCCGTCTCGACCGGAACCGGGCGGTGAAAGGCGGACGCAACGTCCCCGTGACGGCGCGACCTCGACGCGGCGGCCAGGCGGCCCGCTCCACAAACAAGCGGGCCGCCCGCCGACACCTGGGTAAATTCTGTTGGATCATGGTTGGCCGGACGATTTTTCCTTCATCCGGTAACGGAACAGGCAGTGGTCCCGGCCGGGTTGGTGTCGATCCTCGAGGGTCAGGTCTACGTCGGGGTTGTAGCCCTCGAGGATCTTGTAGTCGGCGTATCGGCAATACAGTTTGGCGTAATCGGTCAGGCCCCACTGCTCGGCGGCCTGGTGCCAGGTGCACCGGCCCACCCGGGCCTGGAGGTCGCCCTCCGGGAAATCGATCTCGAGTTTGAAGTTTTGGGGATCGATGTCGCTGTGGATGATCCAATTCTTGAGGGACAGGGGTTGGCCCTGGTCCTGGACTTTTCGGGCGATGTCCTGGCCGCGCCGGAAGGCGAACTCCTCGACGGCCGCCTGGATCAATTCCTCCCCGGCCTCAGGTCCCAGCCGGTCGATGACGTGCTTGGCCATGATGGCGAACAGCCGGGCGGCGTGGCCGAACTCCGGGACGCGGTCTTTTTTGCCGGCAAATTTTCGTTTCAGGGGCGCGTCCTTGAGGTACCACAGGCTCAGTCCCTTGTCTTTTTCCCGTTCCAGGTCGTTCATGGATCCCCCTTCTGGGGTACGCCCCCACACAGGTTGTCATGCGGATCGCCGCTTGAGGTGCACGGCCAGGACGGCCAGGGCAGCCGGGGTCACCCCGGAAATCCGGCCGGCCTGACCGAACGTCCGGGGCCTGACCCTCTCCAGCTTCTCGACCACCTCCCGGCTCAGGCCGGGCAGGCCCGCATAATCCAGATCAGGCGGCAGGGACCGGTCCTCGATCTGCCGGAGGCGCGTTGCCTGCTCCTCCTGGCGCTTCAGATACCCCTCGTACTTGATCTCGACCTCGACCCCCTCGGCCGCCGCGCTAGATACCTCGGCCAGGGAGGGGTCCAGGGGCCGCAGGTCGCTCAAGGTCAGTTCGGGCCGCCTGAGCAGATCGATCAGCCTGACCGGGGCCCGGAGCGCTGAGCTGCCCAAAGATTTCAGCAGATCATTGACCGCCTCTGACGGCCGCACGACGACCTCCCCCAGTCTCCGGCGCAGTTCGTCGGCCTCTTGTTGGCGGGTCTCGAACCGACGCCACTGCTCGTCGCCCACCAGGCCGATCTCCCGGCCCAAGGGGGTCAGGCGCTCGGCGGCGTTGTCCTCCCGCAGGAGCAGCCGGAACTCGGCCCTAGAGGTGAACATCCGGTAGGGCTCGGCGGTCCCTTTGGTGGTCAGGTCGTCGATCATCACCCCGATGTAGGCCTGATCCCGGCCGAGGACGGTCGGCTCCCGGCCCCGCAGCCACCGAGCGGCCCCCAGCCCGGCCATCAGTCCCTGGGCGGCCGCCTCCTCGTACCCGGAGGTGCCGTTGATCTGGCCGGCCAGGAACAATCCCTCGACGCGCTTGGTCATCAGCCAGGGCCACAGCTCGGTCGGCGGCACGAAGTCATACTCGATGGCGTAGCCCGGCCGGACGATCTCGGCCCGTTCCAACCCCGGGATCGAGGCGATCATTTTTTGTTGCACGTCCAGGGGAAGCGAGGTGGGCACGCCGTTGGGGTAGACCCAGAAGGTGTCCAGGCCTTCGGGTTCGAGAAAGACCTGGTGCGACCCCTTGTGCTCGAACCGGACCACCTTGTCCTCGATGGACGGGCAGTACCGGGCCCCGACGCCAATGATCCGGCCTTGGTACAAGGGCGATTGGTCCAGGCCGGAGCGGATGATCTGATGCGTCCGGGCCGTGGTCCGGGTCAGGTGGCAAGACACCTGGGGCAGGGGGATGTCGTCGGTCAGGATGGAGAACGTCCCGTGGCGCTCGTCGCCCGGCTGGGGGGTGGTGACGCCGTAGTCGATGGTCCGGCCGTCCAGGCGGGGCGTGGTCCCGGTCTTGAGCCTGCCCAGGGGAAACCCCAGACGTTCGAGACATTCCGACAGCCGAGCGGCCGCCGGGTCGCCCATCCGGCCGGCCTGCCAATTTTCGAGACCGATGTGGATCAGGCCCCGGAGAAAGGTGCCGGTGGTCAGGATCACGGCCCGGGCGGACAGGTCGCCGTGACGGACCGTGGCCACGCCGGCGACGGCCCCCTTGGCGGTCAGGACGGCCGTGACCTCGTCCTCGATCATTGTCAGGCCGGGCTGGGCCTCGACCACAGACTGCATCCGCGCCTGGTAGCGGTGGCGGTCGGACTGGACCCGGAGGGACCGGACGGCCGGGCCCTTGCGGGTGTTCAGGCGCCGGAACTGAATGGCCGTGGCGTCCGCGGCCCGGCCCATCTCGCCGCCCAGGGCGTCGATCTCGAAGACCAGGTGGGACTTGGCCAGGCCCCCCACCGCCGGGTTGCAGCTCATCGCCCCGATCTTGTCTTGGCTGAAGGTGACGAGCGCCGTGGCCAGGCCCAGCCGGGCCCCGGCCAGGGCGGCCTCGATCCCGGCGTGGCCCCCGCCGACGACGATGATGTCGAAGTCATCTTTCATGGCAGCCCCAGCATAACCCCGGGCAAGGCATGAATCAACCGCGGCGGACAAATCGAGGGCTCCCACGATCGGACGACGTCCCTCAGCGAGCCGATGGTATCTCTTGCCTTGGGGCCGATTATCCGGGTATTAATGGGCCAGGCTACCCGACTTTCGCCAAGGATGGATCATGGCCCAGACCGTGCCCGTGTTTCGCCTCACCCCGGAGAACACCTGTCTGGAGACCCTGTCGCCCCTGGAAACGGCCAGCGTGGTCCAGGCCGGCCGGGGCCCGGCCCGGGACCTGATCGTCCGGTGCGTCCTGGCGGTGCTCAACAGCGGGTCCGAGACCGACGACGTTAGGTCGCTCCTGGAGACCTACCGCGACTTCGACCTCGAGGTGATCGAAACCCCCCGGGGGATCGAGGTCGAACTCCGTCACGCCCCGGTCGTGGCCTTTGTCCTGTACGAGTCCGAGGACAGCGGGCCCTACGGCCAGAGGCCGAAACTGATCGAGGGCCTGAGACAGCACATCTTCTCCGTAATCCGCGACCTGGTCTTCATCCAGACCGAGATCGAGCGCACCGCCAAGTTCGACCTGACCACCTCCCAGGGGCTGACCGACGCCGTGTTCCTGATCCTGCGCAACGCCGCCATCTTCACCAAGATCGGCCGTCACAAGGTCGTCACCTGCTGGGGCGGTCACTCCATCGACGCCACGGAATACAACTACTCCCTCGAGGTCGGCAACCAGTGCGGCCTCCGGTTCATGGACGTCATCACCGGCTGCGGCCCCGGGGCGATGCGGGGTCCCATGGAGGGGGCGACCATCGGTCACGCCAAGCAGCGGATGGGCGACGGCCGGTACATCGGCATCACCGAGCCGGGGATCATCGCCTCCGAGCCGCCCAACCCCATCGTCGATCCACTAGTCATCATGCCCGACATCGAGAAACGGCTGGAGGCCTTTGTCCGGCTGGGCCAGGGGGTGATCGTCTTCCCCGGCGGCGTGGGCACCCTCGAGGAGATCTGCTACCTGCTGGGCATCCTGACCCATCCCCGCAACCGGGAGGTGCCCTATCCCCTGGTCTTCACCGGCCCGGAGTTTTCTGTGCCCTACTGGCAAAGCGTGGACGATTTCCTCCAAAAAACGCTGGGGCCCGAGGCGGAGGCCAGGTACCGGATCGTGGTGGGCGATCCGGAGCGGGTGGCCCAGGAGATCAACAAGGGCCTGCTGGCGGTCAAGAAGTACCGCGACCGCCACAAGGTTTCTTATTATTTCAATACCGGCCTGCACATCCCGTTCAGTCTCCAGAAACCGTTCGTGGCCACCCACGACAGCGTGGCCGGGCTGGAACTTAAGGCCGGCCAGGCGACCCACAAGCTGGCGGCGTTATGGCGCCGGGTGTTTTCGGCCATTGTCAGCGGCAACGTGCGGCCCGAGGGCATCCGGGCGGTGGAGGAGCGGGGCCCGTTCCGGATCAGGGGCGAGGCGGCCCTGCTGGACGCGTTGGACGCGCTGCTGGGTGAGCTGGCGGCCCAGGGCCGGATGAAGCTCAGCGGGACCTACCGGCCCAGCTACGTCACCGAGCGACGGGGCTAATCCCTGGGCACGGCCAGCATCCGCTCGACGGCCAGGCGGGCCTTGGCCGCCACGTCCTCGGGCACCTCGATCACCGGCGTCATCAACTCCAAAGCGATCTTGACCGACGCCAACGTGGTCAGCTTCATGTTGGGGCAGACCATCCGCTTCGAGGCCGGATAAAATTTTTTGGTGGGGTTGTTCTTTTGGAGGGGGTGCAATAAACCGGTCTCGGTGCCGACGATGAATTCCTCGGCGTCTGATTCGGCCGCGAAGGTGAGCATGCCGCTGGTGGATTTTATGGCGTCGGCCAGGTCCAGGACCTCGGGCCGGCACTCGGGGTGGGCCATGACCAGTGCCCCCGGATGGGCCTCCCGGGCCCGGAGGACGTCGGCCGGGGTCAGCTTCTGATGGGTCGGACAATAGCCGGGCCAGAAGTCCAGTTTTTTGTTCGTGTGCCGCTGGGCGTACTGGGCCAGGTTTTGGTCCGGGGTGAGCAGCAGGTGATCCTCGGGCCGGGACTTGACCACGGAGACCACGTTGGCCGAGGTGCAGCAGACGTCGCTCTCGGCCTTGACCGCGGCCGAGGAATTGACGTAGGTCACCACCGGCACGCCGGGCAGCTCGGCCTTTTTGGCCCGGAGTTTCTCGGGCGTGATCATGTCGGCCATGGGGCAGCCGGCGTCCCTCTCGGGCAGGATGACCGTTTTTTGGGGGCTGAGGATGGCCGCCGTCTCGGCCATGAAGTGCACCCCGGCGAAGACGATGACCTCGGCCTCGGTCCGGGCCGCCTCCATGGACAGGCCCAGGGAATCGCCGGTCAGATCGGCCGCGTCCTGGACCTCGGGCCGCTGGTAGTTGTGGGCCAGGAGCAGGGCGTTTTTTTCCTGGAGCAAGGCCCGAACGGCCTCGAGAAGTTCCGTGCTCATCCGTAGTTCAACCTGAAAGACATGGCCTCGTCCCGACCGGGGCTAGCGACGGGGCCGCCGGGTCGCCCGCGGGCGAATGATCCGCACCCCGCGGGGGCGCTTGAAGCGGAAGAACGAGGGTTTGAGTTTGCGGGTGGTGACGATCTTGGTGAAGGCGTACTCGGTCTTGGTCCCCATGAAGTTGACCATCAGGAAGCCCTTGAGCAGCAGGTCCTTCTTGGCCAGGTAGAAGACCATGTACTTGAGGTCCGGCCGGGGGCTCTTGGGCTCGATGATGATGGCGTACCGCCCGGGGGCGAGTTTCTTCTGTTTGTGCCAGCTGATGCGGAAGCTGTTCTCCAGGCCGGACAGGCCCTGCAGGAAATCCATCACCGGCCGAAGCGATCCGCTGTGGCGGGCGACGTTGTACTGGTAGGCCTTTTGCTGCCAGGGGCGGTACCACCACAGGTACTGCCCGTCGGACATCAACTTTTCCTCGCGCGGGGCCTCCTGGTCGAGGCGGACCATGACCTTTCCCCAGCGTCCGGGTTTGCCGAACCGGGCGAAGTACATCTTGCCCGAGGCCCGGCTTATCCGGGTCGTCGGCCCGGTGGGCCCCATGGTCTGGCTCCTGGTCGTCCGCTGGTAGTTCGCGGCGAAGCTGACCAGTTTCCGGTAGGTGACCTTGACCTTGGCCATGACCGATGCCAGGTCGGCCGGGGTCGCGGCCCGGGGAGCGCCGGTCATCAACAGGCCGGCCCCGATCATTACGAGCAGGATGGAGCGTCGCACGTCAGCCTCGATAGGGCAGGAATAAATAAAAAGGCCGCCCGCCAAGGGGGCGCCCCGACTTCACCTGACTTCCAACTATATCCGAAAAACCCCCGGAAAGACAAGCCCCCCGAGCGCCGCCTTGGCCTCCCCCTCAGGGCCGGCCGATGAGGACGTCCCGGGGCCTGACGCCGTCCGAGGGACCGATCAGGCCCTCGTCCTCCATCCGTTCGATCATCCGGGCGGCCCGGTTGTAGCCGACCTTGAGCCGCCGCTGGATCATGGAGATGGACGCCTTGCCGCTCTCGGCCACCAGTCGCACCGCGTCGGGGTAGTACTCGTCCAGGTCGACGCCGGGGGCCGATTTGCCTTCCGGCACCTCCAGGGCCTGGGTGATGGACGCGTCGTACTCGGGGGCGCGCTGCCGCTTGATGAATTCGACCACCCGGCCCACCTCCTCCTCGGAGACGTAGGCCCCGTGGAGCCGGAGGAGTCCGCCCCGGCCTGGGGCCAGAAAGAGCATGTCCCCGGCCCCCAGCAGTCTCTCGGCCCCCATGCCGTCCAGAATGGTCCGGGAGTCCACCCGGGAGGAGACATTGAACGAGATGCGGGCCGGGAAGTTGGCCTTGATCAGGCCGGTGATGACGTCCACGCTCGGCCGCTGGGTGGCCAGGACCAGGTGCATGCCGCCCGCCCGGGCCATCTGGGCCAGGCGGGTCAGCGACTCCTCGACCTCCTTGGAGGAGACCATCATCATGTCGGACAGTTCGTCGATGACGATGACGATGTACGGCAGCGGCTCGGCCGGGGCGTCTCCTTCGGCGCCCGCCTTCTTGCCGGCCCGGGCGAGCTGTTTCCGCATTCTCTGGTTGTAGGAGTCGATGTTGCGCACGCCGCACTCGGCCAGCAGTTCGTAGCGCCGCTCCATCTCCCGGACGGCCCACTTGAGGGCGGCGTTGGCCTCCTTGGGCGAGGTGACCACCGGGTGGAGGAGGTGGGGTAGGTTCTGGTAGACCGACAGCTCGATGCGCTTGGGGTCGACCAGGACCAGTTTGACCTCGTCCGGCCCGGCCCGGTACAAGAGGGACATCAGGATGCAGTTCAGGCCGACGCTCTTGCCCGTGCCCGTGGCCCCGGCGATGAGCAGGTGGGGCATCTTGGCCAGTTGGGTGTAGAAGGGCCGGCCGACCATGTCCTGGCCCAGGGCCAGGACCAGGCTGCCGCGGCGTTTCTTGAACTCGGGATGGGCCAGCACCTCCTTGAGGCCGACGAAGCTCCGGTCGGCGTTGGGCAGTTCGATGCCGATGACGGCCTTGCCCGGGATGGGGGCGACGATGCGGATGGACACCGCCCGCATGGCCAGGGCCAGATCGTCGGCCAGCCCGGCCACCTTCGAGATCTTCACCCCGGGGGCGGGCATGAACTCGTAGGTGGTGATGACCGGTCCCGGGGCGACCTCGACCACCTCGCCCTGGACGCCGAAGTCCCGGAGCTTGGCCTCGAGTTGCCGCGAGTTGGACTCGAGGATGCGCTCGTCCACCGGGCCGCTGCCGACCGGGGGATCATCCAGCAGGTCCAGCGGCGGCGCCTGGTAATCCCGGCCCCCGGGAAAGGGGAAGGTTTCCTGCCTGGCCGGCGCGGCTTGGGGCGTCCTTTTCTTTTCCGGGGGCGGCCGCCGGATGACGGGACCCTTTTTCAGGCCGGACGCCTTGTCGGCCAGATAGGCCTCGAGTTTTTTGGCCTTGTCGCGCCGCGAACGATTTTTTTCCCGGAGGTCGGCCATCCACCGGAAGACCCGGACCGCCGATCGCCACAGCGCCCCGGCGGCGGCGCCGGGTGACAGGTCGGCCAGGAGCAGGACGCAGACCAGCAGTCCGGCCCCCAGCACCAACGCCGCCCCCAGCGGGGACATATATTGGCTCAGGGCCTCGGCCGCCGCCCGGCCGACGACCCCGCCGGTGGCCAGGAAGTCCGGGCCCGGCTGATAACCGAACAGCGGGGCCTGGGGCCGCACCAGGTGGATCATGGCCGCCGAGAGCACGATCAATCCGCCGCCGCCCGCCAGCCGCCACCAGGCGCCGCTCTTGCGGCCGAGCAACAGAAAGAAACCCTCCAGGGCCAGGATCAACAGCAGCCAGAACGAGGCCAGCCCCAAAAGCCGCAGCAGCCCCTGACTGACCAGGGCGCCTAAGGGGCCGACCAAGTTGTGGACGCCGCTGAAGCTGAGCAGTCTCCGCCAATTATCCACTCCGGGGTCGTTGGCGTGATGGCTGAACAGGGCCAGCCCCGCCAAAATGGCCAGAAGCCACAACAACAGCCCCAGGACCTCGCCGCCGCGACGCGACAGCCAGGGGCGGCGGCCCCGGTCCGGGGCCTTGTCCGCGGCCTTTTTGGTCGAGGGGGACGACGCCCGGGGGGGGTTCATAACCGCGGCCTTCGTGGCCTTGGACCTCTTTGTAGGGCGCCGCTTTTTGGCCGTCATGGTTCGTCCTTCAGATGGGGATCAGGACCGTCTCGATCACCGGACGGCGGTCAATGGCCCGGGTGAAAAACCGTCCCACCCGGCGCCGGATCAAGTCGCCTACCTCGTCCCAGGCCAGGTCGGCCCCGGCCTCCTCGATGGCCCCCGTGACCAGGGCCCGGGTCTCTTCCCACAGTCCGTTCTCCGCCTCGGCCCCGACGAAACCCAGGTTCACCAGGTGGGGCCCCATCAGGATTTGACGGGCGGCGTCGTCCACCAGGGCGACGACGACCACCACCCCGCCGGCGCCCATCCGCCGCCGGGATTTCATCACCGGCCCCTCGATGTCGCCCACCCCCTTGCCGTCCACCAGGATACGGCCGGCCGGGACCGATTCGAGCAGGCCGGCTCGGCCGCCCTGGAACTCGATGCCCCGGCCGTTTTCGGCCAGCAGCACCCGGTTCCCGGCCAGCCCCCCCCTCTCGGCCAGGCGGGCGTGGGCCAGGAGATGCCGGTACTCGCCGTGGATCGGCACCAAAAACCGGGGTCGGACGGCCTCGATCAGGGCGGTCAGTTCCTCGGCCGCGGCGTGGCCCGAGACGTGGACGCCGGAACCGGGCCCGTAGATCACGTCCGCCCCCCGGCGGAGCAGCCGGTTGATCATCAGGTCCACGGACCGTTCGTGCCCCGGGATGCGGCGG
>JAHJDS010000330.1 GCA_018812395.1 Pseudomonadota bacterium | reverse complement strand
CGGTGCTGGCCGCGCTCGACGACTTCGCGAGCGCGCTGCAGCAGCTCCGCGAGCCGCTCGAAGCCGGCGACGACGACGCCCTCGAAGCCCGGCTCGAAGCCCTCCGCCAGATCAAGCTCGCCCTGAAAAAACTCAGGTTCTTCAAGAACGAGGGCCCCGAGGACGAACTGGACCTCGAGGAGACCATTGACAAGACCTGCAAGAACGGCGGCGACATCGAGTTGGTCTTCGGCCGGGAGCGCAAGAACGCGGTCAAGCTCCTGTTGCTGATGGACTCGGGCGGGTCCATGGAGCCGTTCGCCCACCTGGTCAACCGGCTCTTCTCGGCGGCCAACCAGGTCCAGCACTTCAAGGACCTCAAGTATTACTACTTCCACAACTGCGTTTACGACTTCGTGTACGAGGACATGTGGAACCGCGAGGCCGTGCCGACCACGACCATGCTCAAGAACATCGAGGGCGACTACAAGCTGATCATGGTCGGCGACGCCCACATGGCGCCCTATGAGCTTTTTTCCGAGGGCGGGATCATCGATTACTACACCCACAACGAGTCCGCGGGTGTCGAGTGGTTGCAGCGGGTGGCCGATCATTTCCGGTACTCGGTCTGGCTAAATCCGATCAACCCGAGGATGTGGATCCACCCCACGATCCGGGCCATCGGCAAGGCGTTCCCGATGTTCGAGCTGACCGTGTCCGGCCTCGAGGAGGCGGTGAAGAAGTTGATGGTCAGAAAGTAGTTCCGGTACCGGCCAAAGAACCCGCCGGCGCCACCGCCCCAATTTACAGTGGGCAAACGCCTCGAAAGATGAGTCGGGAAGCATTTGGATGCCGCCCCACGGAGAGCCAGAGCGCCCCGGGAGCAACATCAGGCTTAAAAAGAGGTGAAGCGCGGCGGCTGCCGGATAATCTGAGACTGGAGGGAAAAACATGCGGGCATTGGTATTGGGCGGAGCCGGCGGTATGGGTCAGGGCGTCGCCCGGGACCTGATAAAACAACCACAGGTCTCTGATGTGGTCCTGGGGGATCTATACCCGGACCCGGACAGACTTTCCGGCAAACTGCGTGACAGTGAAAAAACAAACCTGATCAAGATGGATGTCAATGACCATGACGCCATGGTGAACAGATTCAAGGAAATCGATGTCGTGGTGAACTGCGCCGGACCCTTTTACAAGACCGCCGTGCCGGTAGCCAAAGCCGCGGTCGAGGCCAAAGTCAATTACATTGACATCTGCGATGACTATGAGGGAACCGAGATTCTTTTCAACTCTGAAATAGATAGAATGGCAAAAGAAGCGGGCATTACCGTTCTGACGGGCATGGGCTCTGATCCCGGCACCAATAACGTCCTGGTCAAGTGGTACGCCGACCGTCTCGACCGAGTGGATGATATTTACCTCTATTGGGTGGTCAGCATTGCCGAACTGGCCGGGGCCGCCTGGGACCACAGCCTTCACATGACCCTCGGAAAAATCCCCCAATATCTGAATGGTGAACTGGTCTACGTGGAGGGCGGCACCGAGCCGGTCGCCGAACAGTTTCTGGAACCCCTGGGCGCCTGCCACGTCCGGTACGTGGGCCATCCCCAGCCCTTGACCATCCCCAGGTACATCAAGGAGGTCAAGAACGTGATTATCAAGGGGGCCCTGATCCCCTTGTGGGTGGATGAACTGATAAGAGAGCAGAAAGAGACCGGCCTATTAGGCACAGAACCGCTCGAGGTCAAGGGCGCAAAAATAACCCCCTATGACCTGGCGCTAAAACTTTGGGAGACCATTCCCCAGGGAAGGGACAACGGTCCCCAGTCTTCCGGTCTCAAGGTGATTGTCAAGGGTGAAAGAGACGGCAAACAAGTCACCTACACCGCCGACATGGTGGGCCGGATGGCGCCGGGAACGGGACTTCCCGCCTCGATCGCCGCGCTGATGATGGACGCGGGTGATGTGACTGAAAAGGGGGTGGTCGCCCCGGAAGGTGGCATTGATCCGGCTAAATTCCTGGCGGCATTCTTGAAAAGAGGCGCCCGAATTCATCAGACGGAAAAGATTTCATCCATGTTTGAAGTCTAGCCCGAGACAGGAGACCTTCCATGAAAGAAATGGAAAAACTGAACATCACCAAGAGCCGGGAACTGTTTGAAGAGGCAATGACCCTGGTGCCCGGGGGGGTCTTGGGCGCCAGGAAACCCGGCGATTTTATCGATGGAGAATACCCCATCTTTATTGAGAGCGGCCAAGGCTGCCGCCTGATCGACGTGGACGGCAATGAATTCATCGATTATCTGTGCGGTTACGGTCCCATCATCCTGGGCTACCGTGAAGAAGAGGTGGATGACGCCGTATACAAACAGATAAAAGATAAAGGGTTCTGTTTCACCCTGACCCAGAAATACCAGAACCTGCTGGCCAAGAAGCTGACCGAACTCGTGCCCTCGGCCGAACTGAGCATTTTTCTGAAGACGGGTTCCGATGCCACCACGGCCGGTATACGCATCGCCCGGGCCTATACAAATAAGCTCAAGGTCATGCGCTGCGGTTACCACGGCTGGCACGACTGGTGCGTCGAGATGAAGGGCGGCATCCCCTCAAAATTTTACGAGGATGTCTTTGAATTTCAATACAACGATCTTGACCAGTTGGAAGTTTTGATGGCCGCCCACGGCGATGACACGGCGGCCATCATCATGACCCCGTTCGGACATCCCAACCATAAAAAAATGCAGACGCCTGGGCCAGGGTTCCTGGAAGGGGTCAGAAAGATTGCCGACCAATATGGCGCGGTCCTGATCTATGACGAGATCCGGACCTGTTTCAGGCTGTCCATGGGCGGCGCCCAGAAACTCTATGGCGTCACCCCCGACCTGACTGTCCTTGGCAAGGCCATGGCCAACGGATACCCCATCTCGGTCGTGACCGGGAAAAAGGATGTCATGATGGCGGCGGCCCACAAGCTGTTTATCTCTTCCACCTTTTTCCCCAACAGCGATGCCTTTGTCGCCGCGCTCAAGACCATCGAAATCATGGAGCGGGAAGATGTCCTTGGCAATATCTGGGAAAAGGGCGCCCGGTTTATGGGCCAGATCCAGGCCCTGCTCGACAAGCATGACGTTGGCGCCGAGTTGACCGGAGTGGCCCCCATGTTCTACATCACCTTTGCCAAGGACGAGACCGGCGCTTACAAGGGCAAGCGCACGGATTTTTACACCCAGCTCATCCGCCGTGGATTCTTTTTTACCCCGTACCACCATGCCTACATCAGCTACAGACACACCGAAAAAGACCTGGAACTCACCCTGAACGCCATTGATGAATCCTTGGCTTATGTCGAGCAGAAATATAGTTGACCATCGGGCCGCCTTGGCAAGGATGTTTTTTCACGGCACTAGTTGATTTACAAAAACGCTTTTACGGGGGGGGCCCATGACGACCGCGCTGGTGCTGATCGACATCCAGAACGACTACTTCCCAGGCGGCAAATTAGAGGTGCCGGGCAGCCCCGGCGTCGGCCACCAGGCGGCCAGACTGTTAGGATTGTTTCGGGACAAAAAGTGGCCGATCATCCACGTCCAGCACCTGTCCGTCCGCCCAGGGGCGACCTTCTTCCTGCCCGACACCCCAGGCGTGGAAATCCATGAGAGCGTCGCCCCTTTGCCCGGCGAAACGATCATTCAAAAATACTTTCCCAATTCATTCCGGGGTACGTTTTTGCTTGAAGCACTGCAACAGGCCGAGGCCAAACGAGTCGTATTCGCCGGGATGATGACCCAGATGTGCGTCGACGCCACGGTCCGGGCCGCCTTTGACTTTGGTTTTTCATGTGTGGTGGCCCATGACGCCTGCGCCGCGGCGCCCGTCACCTTCGAGGGGCGCAGCGTCAAGGCCGAGGACGTGCAGGCCGCTTTCCTGGGGGCCCTGGGGTCTGTCTACGCCCAGGTGCAAAGCGTCGAGGAAATGCTGGCGACATTTTAGGCCACGCCATCCGGTCACTATTTCCGGCTATACCTAAGTAGAAAAAATGGCCCCAAACAACACGCCCGGCCCGGCTTTTTTTGGCGAGCCGGGCCGGGCGTGTTTGCCCCGGCGTTTGATCATTTTTTTCTACTTCGGGAGGGTGGGGCCGGATTTCGGTTACCTTGTTAGTCGGCCGTCAATCAGCCCTTTTTAGCTTGGTCGATCAGACTTTCGACCAACTCCCTGATCTCGTTCGCCCGCTCCTCGGTCGGGGCCTCGAACCTAAGCACCAGCACCGGCTGGGTGTTGGACGCCCTGACCAGGCCCCAGCCGTCCGGGAAGGTCAGGCGCACGCCGTCCACGTCGATGAACTCGAGGCCTCGCGCCCGGGCGATAGCGGCCACCTTTTCCACTACCCTAAACTTGATGTCGTCCGGGCACTCGACCCGAATCTCGGGCGTGGTGTAGCGCACCGGCACGTCGGCCAACAGGGACGACAGGGGCTCGTCTATGGCCGACAGTATCTCCAGCAGCCGGGCCGAGGCGTAGATGGCGTCGTCATAGCCGAAGTAGCGGTCGGCGAAGAACATGTGGCCGCTCATCTCGCCGGCCAGGGCGGCGTGGACCTCCTTCATCTTGCTCTTGATCAGGGAATGACCGGTCTTCCACATGATCGCCTTGCCGCCCCTGGCCGCGAGGTCGTCATACAGGAACTGGGAGCACTTGACCTCGGCCACGAAGGTCGCGCCGGGGGCTTTTTTGAGGATTTCCCGGGCGAAAATCAGGAGCAGCATGTCGCCGAAGATGATCCGGCCGTTCTCATCCACCACGCCGATCCGGTCGCCGTCGCCGTCGTAGCCGATGCCGCAATCGAGTTTGTCGTCCCGGACCCTCTG
>JAHJDS010000329.1 GCA_018812395.1 Pseudomonadota bacterium | reverse complement strand
GCTACAGCGAGATGGCCCTGGATGCGCTGCCCTCTGACAGCCCCCTGAACAAGACCATCACAGAGGTGAAGACAGCCGGGCGACGAGCGGCGGACCTGACCCGCCAGTTGCTGGCCTTCAGCCGACGGCAGGTCCTGGAACCCAGACCTCTGGACCTGGGGGCGGTGCTGGCCGACCTCGAGAAGATGCTCCGGCGGCTGATCGGCGAAGATATCGACCTGGTCACCCATTACAAGCCGGATCTGGGGACCGTCATGGCCGACCCGGGCCAGATCGAGCAGGTAGTCATGAACCTGGTGGTCAACGCCCGGGACGCCATGCCGGCCGGGGGCAAACTGACCATCGAGACCCTGAACGTCGACCTCGACGAGAGTTACAGCCGCGAACACGCTGATACCAAGCCTGGTCCTCACGTCATGCCGGCCGTCACGGACAACGGGGTGGGTATGGACGAGGAGGTGCGGTCCAAGATATTCGAGCCGTTTTTCACGACCAAGGAAAAGGGCAAGGGCACCGGTCTGGGCCTGGCCACGGTCTACGGCATCGTCAAGCAGAGCGGGGGCAATATCTTTGTCTACAGCGAGCCCGGCCGGGGCACGACGTTCAAGGTCTACTTTCCCCGGGTGGATGAGGCGGCCGCGTCCCTGAAGCCGGACCAACCGGAGGATGAGGTCCGCGGCGGAATGGAGACGATCCTGGTGGTCGAGGACGAGGGGTCGGTCAGGGAGTTGATCTGCCTGGTGCTCCGGGACAAAGGGTACCGGGTGGCGGAGGCGGCCGGAGGGGAGGAGGCGCTGGCGCTCGCCGATGGCCTCAAAGGGGAAATCCACATGGTGTTGACCGACGTGGTCATGCCCGGCCTGAGCGGCTCGGAGCTGGCCCGGCGCCTGATCGCCGGGCATCCAGGGATCAAGGTGCTCTACGCCTCCGGGTACACCGATGACGCCATCGCCCATCACGGGATCCTGGAGCCTGGGGTGAATTTGATCACCAAACCCATGTCTCCCGCATCCCTGGCCCGAAAGGTGCGGGAGGTCTTGGATGCGGCCGATGAAGACTTGGTCCCGCCAAAGGGATAGTCAACCGAAAAATAATGGTCGGATGCGCCCTTGACAGCCGGGGGCAGGGCGGCTAGTCTGATTTCTATTCGCCTGTTTTTAACGCATTTATGGTGAGGAAAGCAACATTTCGATGGGCCCCCAACTCGTCATCGACAACATCCATCTGCGCTTTCGAGGGGTCAGCGCCCTGACCGGCGTTTCCTTCCAGGTCATGCCCGGCACGATCACGGCCCTGATCGGCCCCAACGGGGCGGGCAAGACCTGCTCCCTCAACTGCGTCTGCCGCTTTTACACCCCCCAGGAGGGACGGATCGTCTTCGAGGACCGTGACATCACCCGGGTCAAGTCGTCCAAGGTGGCCCGGCTGGGGATCGCCCGGACGTTCCAGAACATCGAACTCTTCGCCGGCATGACGGTCTTGGACAACATCAAGCTGGGGCGGCACACCTACCTCAAGAGCGGCGTCTTCTCCGGCGGGCTCTACTACGGTCCGGCCCGTCGGGAGGAAGTGGCCCTTCGCCGCGAAATCGAAGAAATGATCATCGATCTCCTGGAAATCGAACACATTCGGAAAAAGCAGGTCGGGATGCTGCCCTACGGCCTCCAAAAGCGGGTCGAGCTGGCCCGGGCCCTGGCCATGCGGCCCAAGCTCCTGCTCCTGGACGAGCCCATGGCCGGGATGAACCTCGAGGAGACCGAGGACATGGCCCGGTTCATCCTGGACGTCAACCAGGAGTGGGGGGTGGGCATCATTTTGGTCGAGCACGATATGGGCGTGGTCATGGACATCTCCGACCACGTGGTGGTCCTGGACTTCGGCACCAAGATCGCCGACGGTCCGCCGTCCGAGGTCCAGTCCGACCCGGCGGTGATCAACGCCTATCTGGGAGACAAGGAAGCGGCCGTGTCCAAGATCACGCGCTAGGAGCCGTAGACATCCTCCGACAGACTCCTAACGGGCCGACTTGTTCCGACAGACTCCCCGGCGCCGTCAGGGGCCGGGACTTTCTTGACGACCGCCGGGCCGGGGACCGCGCCCGGCGGGCTAAATACCGCTCGGGGAGCGATGAGTGGCGCTGCTCAACGTCAACAACATCGAAGTCATCTACCACGACGTCATTCTGGTCCTCAAGGGGCTGTCCCTGACGGTCCCCGAGGGGGCGATCGTCGCCTTGTTGGGGGCCAACGGCGCCGGCAAGTCGACGACGCTCAAGGCCGTCAGCGGCCTGTTGCACGCCGAGGACGGCCACGTCACCGACGGCAGCATCGAGTTCGACGGGACGCGCATCGATCGCTGGTCGGCCGAGCGCATCGTCAAGAAGGGCGTCTTCCAGGTCATGGAGGGCCGCCGGGTCTTCGAGGACCTTACCGTTCGGGAGAACCTGATCGTGGCCGCCCACACCGTGGGTCGGCGGAGCCAGGTGGCCGAGGGCGTCGATCGGGTCTACGCCTATTTCCCCCGGCTCAAGGAGCGGGAGCGGGGCCTGGCCGGCTACCTCTCGGGCGGCGAGCAGCAGATGCTGGTCATCGGCCGGGCGCTGATGGCCCAGCCGCGGCTGATCCTGATGGACGAGCCGTCCCTGGGCCTGTCCCCCTTGCTCGTCTCCGAGATATTCGAGATCATCGAGCGCATCAGCCGGGAAGAGGGCAAGGCCATTTTGCTGGTCGAGCAGAACGCCCGGATGGCCCTGGAGATCGCCTCCCACGGCTACGTCATGGAGAACGGCAAGATCGTCCTGGACGACTCCACCGCCAAACTGAAGGAAAACGAGGACATCAAGATGTTCTATCTCGGCCTGACCGAGATGGGCGAGAAGCGGAGTTACCGGGACGTGAAACACTACAAGCGCCGCAAGCGCTGGTTGAGCTGAGGCCGGGCGCGGCGGTCGATCGCGACCTGTTTACCAAGCAGAGGCTTCCATGGATCGTTGGATTGGATACTATGACGAGCGGGCCGAAACCGGATCCTGGGCGGAACGCCGGGCCGCCCAGATCGAGAAGTTTCAGCGACTGCTGCCCCGGGCGGCCCGAGGGGCGCCGGCGGTCAGGCGCCGTCTGACGGACGCCGGGCTGGACCCGGAGGCGCCGATATCGGTCGACGTCCTGTCGCGCCTGCCGGTGACCCGCAAGGGCGAGCTGATGGAGGTCCAAAAGAGTGACCCGCCCTTCGGCGGTTTTCTGGCCGTGCCTTCCGGCGAGTTGAAGCGGATTTACGTCTCGCCCGGTCCGGTCTACGATCCCCTGGGGCGCAACCTGGACGACCGGCGGTCCGAGACGACGCTCTTCGCCGCCGGCGTCCGCCCGGGCGACGTGGTCCAGAACTGCTTCCTGTACCACCTGACGCCCTTTGGGCTCTACTTCGACGACGCCCTGGGCAACATGGGTTGCCCGGTCGTCCCGGCCGGGGTGGGCAACACCGACCTCCAGGCCCGGATCATGCGCGATCTGTCGGTCAAGGCCTTCATCGGCACGCCGTCGTTTTTGAAGACCATCCTGGATAAGGTGGTCGAGGACGGATTCGACCCGCGCGTTGACCTGCAAATCGAGACGGCCGTCGTCGGGGCCGAGATGCTGCCCGAGTCCCTGCGGGCCGAGATCGAGGACCTGGCGGCGATGAAGGTCATCCAGGCCTTTGGCACGGGCGACGTGGGGCTCGTCGGCCACGAGTGCCCCCGGCAAAAGGGCTACCACCTCTTCGACGAGCTGATCATCGAGATCGTCGATCCGGACACCGGCGCGGAAGTGGGTTACGGCGCGCCCGGGGAGATGGTCGTCACCTCGCTCAATGAAACGTATCCGGTCATTCGCCTGGGCATCGGGGACCTGGTCGTAGTCGAGGACGACCCCTGTCCCTGCGGCCGGACGTCTCCCCGGCTGACCCGGATCCTGGGCCGGATCGACATGCTGACCAAGGTCCGCGGACAGTTCATCCATCCGGCCAACGTGGCCCGGCTGGTGGGCCTGTTCGACGAGGCGGCCCGCGGCCGGGCGGTGGTGGACCGTCAAGGGCATCAGGACACTTTCGTCCTGGAGATGGTGTTGGCCCCGGGCGCCGCGCCCGGCGACGAGTTGAAAGACAGAATCGAGGCCGCGGCCCGAGACGTTTTTCGGCTGCGGGCCGAGGTGGCCTTCGTGGACGGGGCCGGGGTCGAGGCGGACGGCCCGGCCATCGTCGATCGACGGAAGTGGGACTGATGGAAAAGCTGCTGGAATGTCTGGTGGGAGGCGTCTTCACCGGCGGGACGTACGCCCTGATCGCCCTGGGGTTCGTCCTCATCTACAAGGCCACCGGCGTGATCAACTTCGCCACCGGCGAGCTGATGATGTGGGGGGCCTGCCTGTGCTGGACGCTGCTGGCGCCCCAGGCCTCGGGCCTGCCGATCCTGCTGGTCTTTCCGCTGACGTTGTTCTTGGCCGGTCTGCTGGCGGCCCTGGTGGAGCGGGTGGTGCTCCGGCCGATGATCGGCCAGCCGATCATCAGCGCCATCATGATCACCATCGGCCTGGCCGCGATCCTCAAGGGCCTGGCCGAGTTCGTCTGGATGTCCGGTCTGTTCTGGAAGGATATTTTCCGACCGCCGTTTCCCTTTTTCCTGCCCGCCTTCGGCTGGGAGGCGACCGCTTTCCCCGGCCTCCCGGACGGTTTCTGGGACGTCGTCCTCCAGTCCGGATATCTGCCCTCGTTGGCGCCGGTCAAGGACGCCCAGTTCTGGGCAATCACGGTGTCGGCCTCCGATTTCTGGGGCCTGATCCTGGCCGTCATCGCCGTGATCGGGTTCATGGCCTTTTTCCGGTACTCCCGGGTGGGCCTGGCCATGCGGGCCACGGCCACCGATCAGTTGGTGGCCCAGTCCATGGGCATTTCGGTGGGCCGCATCTTCGGTGTCTCCTGGATCATGGCCGGCATGGCCGCCGCGGTGGGGGGCATGATCCTGGGCAACATGAACTCGGAGATTTCGTCCCAGATGGGCGTCTACGGGCTGATGGTCTTCCCGGTGGTCATCCTGGGAGGGTTCGACTCCATCGGCGGGGCCATCCTGGCCGGGATCATCATCGGCGTCGTCGAAAACCTGTCCGGGGTCTATCTGACCAAGTACCTGGGGCAGAACATCGAACACGTGGTGCCCTTCGTGGTTCTGGTGGTCATTCTCTTCATTCGGCCCTACGGCCTGTTCGGCAAACCGATCATCGAGCGGGTGTGAGCCTTGCGCAGCGGTAACTTCAAGGTCAACTACGTCGGCGACGAGGTCCTGTTCGAAGGGCCCTTCGTCCGTTTCTGGCTGGCGGTGGGCGCGATCCTCCTGGTCATTCTACCGATGATCACCAGTTCGTCGGTCATACTGGTGGCCAACCTGATCTGTATCTACGTCATCGGCGCCGTCGGTTTGAATCTGCTGACCGGTTTCACCGGGCAGATTTCCCTGGGCCATGCCGGGATCATGGGCGTCGGCGGATTCACCTGCGCCATCCTGGTCTACAAGCTGGGCCTGCCCTATCTCCTGGCCCTCCCGGCGTCCGGACTCATGGCCGCCGCGGTGGGCATCCTGGTCGGCGTGCCCTCGCTGCGGATCAAGGGACTCTATCTGTGCATCGCCACCCTGGCCGCCCAGGTGATCCTGTACCACCTCTTCGGCCACTGGAAGGCGCTGACCTACACCTACACCTATGAGGTCAACGTCGGGAACTTCATCGACTTGACCTTGTTCGGCCTGAATCTGAGTTGGCCGGATCTGACCAGCCTGGTGTTCACCGAAAAGGTGTCGGCCGGGATTTCCATCGAACGGCTGTCGGTCCTGGGCATGAATCTGGGGACCGAGAAACGGTTTTATTACCTGGTGATCATCCTGACGGTGGGCCTCGTCTTTTTCGCCCGGAACGTGGTCCGGACCCGGGTCGGCCGGGCCTTTGTCGCCATTCGGGACCGGGACCTGGCCGCGGAGATCATCGGCATCAACCTCTTTCGCTACAAGCTGACCGCCTTCGCCGTCAGCTCCTTTTACGCCGGGGTGGCCGGGGCGCTGATGTTCGGGCTGTACAAGAACGTCAGCGACCAATACTTCACCCTGAGCCTGTCCATCGCCTACGTGGCCATGATCATCGTCGGCGGCCTGGGCTCGATTCTGGGGTCCATTTTCGGGGCGGTGTTCATCACCCTCATCCCGCAGGTGCTCCAGGCGGCCACGGCCAGCCTCCAGCCGGTGGTGCCCAAGCTGACCAGTTATCTCGAGTTCGCCAAGGAGATCATCTTCGGCATCCTGATCGTGGTCTTCCTGATCTTCGAACCCCACGGCCTGAACGCCGTCTGGGGCCGGATCAAGGCGTCGTTCAATCTCTGGCCGTTCTCCTACTGACGAGCGGCCGGATTGGGGGAAGTTTTTACACTTTTTTGTGAGGAGGGGTTATGAAGCGGACAAAATTTGCGGTGACCCTGGCGCTGGCGATCGTCTTGGGCCTGGCGTCCTTCGCCTGGGCGGCCTCCAAGGTGGTCACCATCGGGGCCTGCCAGCCGATCACCGGCCGGTTCTCGTTCGCCGGCAAGCACATCCATGAAGGCCTGCGGGACTACATCGACTGGGCCAACAAGAACAAGGCGGTCCGGGGCGGCTACACCCTGAAATACGTATTCGAGGACACGACCTACAAGGTCAACGTGGCCGTCACGGCCTTCAAACGGATCATGGCCAAGTACAACCCGCAGTTCATGTACGGCGAGTCCACCGGCCAGGGCAAGGCGGTCTACAACGAGGTCAAGAACCGCTACAAGGTCATCTACGGCTCCACCTCGTTCAGCGCCTATTTGGCCAACCCGATGCGGAACCCGTACACCTTTGTCAGCGGCCCGACCTATCAGGACATGATGGGCATCCTGCTCAAGTACATCGCCATGCAGGCCAAGAAGACGGGCAAGAAAAAGGTCGGGTTCATGTACTCCAACACCGAGTTCGGACGGGATCCGATCCCCTACGCCAAGCGGGTGGCCAAGAAGCTGGGCCTCAAGGTCGTCTTCGAGGCCTCGACGGCGGTGGGCGCGGTCAACATCCGGTCCCACATGATCCGGATGGCCGCCGCCAAGCCGGACTTCGTGTTGTTCCAGGGCTACGTCCTCAGCCCGGTCCCCCAGGTCATCAAGGCCGCCCGGGCCCGGGGCCTCAAGACGGTGTTCATGGCCACCTTCTGGGGCATGGGCCAGATGGTCCTCAAGAAGCTGGGTCCCCTGGCCGAAGGGTACATGGGCGTCATGTTCTACCCCTACTGGTACGAAAAGGGCGGCGCGACGTTGGCCGCCATCAAGAAGTACAATCTGGCCAAGGGAATCAAGTACCGCCCGTCGTACTACATGCAGGGCTGGTTCACGGGCATGGTCTTCGTCCGGATCCTTAACGGGGCCATCAAGATGGGCAAGGGCAAGCTCAAGACGGCCAACCTGGTCAAGGCCCTGGCCCGGATCAAGAACTGGAACACCGGCGGCATGATGGGCGTGGTGTCCATCCGGCGGAACAAGTTCGCCCAGGGCCGGGTCTACCGGGCCGATGTCAAGAAGGCCCAGTTCGTCCCGGTCAGCGGCTACATCAAGGTCAGATAACCTCGAACCTTTCGGCCGGGCGGGGAACCGCCCGGCCGGAGACCTATAATCGGCTGCGAGCGTGGACATGACCAGCGAAATGCGGACCCTGCCGGCCCAGCTCCGGGAGAACGCCCGGGAGCAAGGCCAGCGTCCGGCCATCAGGGAAAAGGAATTCGGCATCTGGCAGAGCGTGACCTGGCAGGGTTACTACGACCGGGTGCGCTGGCTGGCCCTGGGGCTGAGGGACTTGGGCGTCCGCCCCGGGGACAAGGTGGCCATCATCGGCGACAACCGTCCCGAATGGGTCTACGCGGAACTGGCCACCCAGTCCCTGGGCGGGGCGGCGGTGGGGGTCTTCCCCGATTCCCACCTGGACCAGGTCCGCCACATCGTCAACCACTCCGACTCGAGTGTGGTCGTCCTCGAGGACCAGGAGCAGTGCGACAAGATCCTCGACCTGGGCGACGACGTGGCCCTGGTCGGCCGTGTCCTGGTCGACGACATGAAGGGCCTCCGGCACTACCAGGACCCGCGGATCACCCCCTTCGTGGACGTGGTCGCCCGGGGGCAAGAGATCGACCGGGCCCGGCCGGAGCTGTTCGACGAACTCGTCGATCAGGTCCGGCCCGAGGACGTGGCCATCATCGCCTACACCTCGGGCACGACCGGCGTGCCCAAAGGGGCGATGCTCTCCCACCGGAACATGCTGTCCATGGCCCGCAACTACGACTCCATCGACCCGGCCTACCCGACCGACAACCACGTCTCGTTCCTGCCGCTGCCCTGGGTCGGCGAGCAGATGACCGGCGTCAGTTGGCATCTGACCAAGGGCTTCACCATCAACTTCCCCGAGTCGGTGTTCACCGTCCAGGAGAACATCCGCGAGATAGGGCCGCACATCATGTTCGCTCCGCCCCGGATCTGGGAGAAGATGTGCAGCGATGTCCAGGTCCGCATCCAGGACGCGTTCATCTTCAAGCGCTGGTTCTACAAGTGGTTCATGCCCGTGGGTTACCGGATGGCCGAGGCCAAGCTGGCCAAGAAAAGGCCGTCGGCCGTCATCCGGCTTCAGGCCTGGCTGGGGCACTGGTTGTTGTTCCGGGCCCTCAATAATTTCCTGGGCCTGGCCAGGGTCAGGAACGCCTACACCGGCGGCGCGGCCCTGGGACCGGAGATCTTCAACCTGTTCACCGCCCTGGGGGTGAACATCAAGCAGCTTTACGGCCAGACCGAGATCGCCGGCATCTCGGTGGGCCATCGCAACGACGACATCAAGCTCGACACGGTGGGTCAGCCCATCCCGGGGGTCGAGCTGAAGATCTCGGACACGGGCGAGATCCTGTCGCGGGGGCCGTCGGTCTTCCTGGGCTACTACAAAAACGAAGACGCCACGGCCGAGACCCTGCGGGACGGCTGGCTGTACTCGGGCGACGCTGGCCTGATCGACGAGGACGGCCACCTGATCATGATCGACCGGATGGACGACGTGATGCTGCTCACCGACGGCTCGAAGTTCTCGCCCCAGCTCATCGAGAACAAGTTGAAATTCTCGCCCTACATCACCGAGGCGGTGGTCGTCGGCCAGGACCGGCCCTTTGTGGCGGCCATGATCAACATGGACATGGCCAACGTGGGCAAGTGGGCCGAGAACCGGCAACTGGCCTTCACCACCTTCACCGATCTCTCTCAGCGGGAGGAGGTCTACGACCTGATCGCGGCCGAGGTGGCCAAGACCAACGCCGGACTCCCCAAGGTGGCCCGGGTGAGCCGCTTCGTGATGCTCTACAAGGAACTGGACGCCGACGACGAGGAGCTGACCCGGACGCGCAAGGTCAGGCGACGTTTCGTGGCCCAGCGCTACGGGGTCTTGATCGAGGCCCTGTACGGCGATAAGGACGTCTTCGAGATCGAGGCCGACGTCCAGTACCAGGACGGCAAGTCGTTCGTCATGAAGACCTTGGTCCGGGTCAAGGACGTGCCCGAGCCGCCGGAGTAAGGGGCGGATGACGGACACGGTTGCGTCGAAGCGACATTGATTCCGGTCCGGCCGCCCCGGGGCGGTTTTTTTGTCGGGTGGGGAAGTCGGAATGGAGTTCAGCTTCACCTTCGAAGAGACCGAGATCCAGCGCTCGGTCGGCAAATTCGTTCAAAACGATCTTCTGCCCCGACAACGGGAGATAGAGGATGGCCGGGCCGTACCCCCGGACCTGTGGGCCAAGCTCCAGGGCCTGGAACTGCTCAAGTCGGCCTTTCCCGAGCCCTTTGGTCTGGGCGGGACCTTCACCGGCCTGGTCCTGGGCCTCGAGGAAATGGCCTACGCCACGCTGCTCCCGCCCTGGATCGTGTTCGAGAACTACGTGCTGGCCCACGCCCTTGACCGGTTCGCCTCGGCCGACCTCAAGGCGGCCTATCTGCCCGGTCTGCTCGGTCTCGACGCCATCGGCGCCCTGGCCTTCACCGAGGCCGATACCGGCACGGACGTGGCCCAACTCAGGACCGTGGCCCGCGAAGTGGACGGCGGATTTCTGATCAACGGGGCCAAGCGGTTCATCACCAATTCGTCCATCTGCGACCAGATGGTCCTGTTCGCCAAGACGGGCGAGAAACTGACCGCCTTCCTGGTCAACTCCAAGGATAAGGGCTACCGGCCCGGCCCGCGCGAAGAATACCTGTGCGCGCCCATGGCCCATGACAACGGTGACGTCTACTTCGAGGACTACTTCGCCCCGG